>CAJVXH010000033.1 GCA_913009835.1 uncultured bacterium | reverse complement strand
TTTCCCTACACGACGCTCTTCCGATCTACCCGTCCAGCTATGAAGAAGTGGTAATTGGTGTCAAGGATTGGCGGGTGACGATCACAGATGCACCCCTTGACTTCCGCACCACCAGCCTCGGTTTCGGGGATGGATTCTATGACACTTCCTTCACCGCGCCGCTTAAACTGGAGATATCCCAGAGCGCTGAAGATGGTGTGTGGGAAGAGGTGACGGAGTACGGGGCTTTCTCGGATCTGGCGTTTCTGTTTGGCGAGAGTGAGATGATCAGCCCGATGGGGTGGGATCTGGTGCCGGGTGGTGCGGCTTGGAATCCGGCTTCTGATCCTGTTAATGGGCCGCTGTTCCCGGACATGCTCTGGCTTAGAGATGATGAGGTCGATAGCACTGGTGCCGAAATCTGGCTGAAGACCAACAACGGGCCGGCGGACGCTAATCCGCCGAGTGTGGGCGACGAATTCACTATCATCACTTACAAACCATTTCGGAAGGGTCTGGTATACGAATTCTCAACAGAGTCTCCGGAAACGAATGTCAGTGCCAGTTTAGATCAGGTTCGAGCTGTTCCCAATCCTATTATTGTCGATAGCGGATTGAGAGGGTCAAGTGGTGAGACCCAGGTTATGTTCACCCATTTGCCCACCAGGTGCGACATTACTATTTATACTGTAGCCGGACGTATTGTCGCCAAGTTGCAGCATCAGAGTGCGGGCAATGAAGGTTTCACCTATTGGGATCTGCGTAACGAACACGGGCAGGAGGTGGCGTACGGGTTGTACGTGTATGTCGTCACAACGCCGAGTGGTGCGACACACACGGGTAAGTTGATGTTGATCCGTTAAGGAAACGGCGTACGATTGGGTTGCCGGGTGATGATCATTATCAGGCGACCAGATACTTCTAGATAAACCAACTCCTCAGATAGAGCTGCGGAGTAGAACATGGAGAGTCCCATGAGATGGATTGCGATGTTTGTGTTGTTTGCGGCTTTGGTGTCAGTAGCATCGGCCGATGTGATTTTTGAGGAATACTTCACGGATGGAAGTATTCAGTCAAATTGGTTTTCACCCTGGCCAGAGGGTGCCGATATTGTTGTGTCCCTCGATGCAACAACCCCGGGTGAAGATGGTTGGGTAGGCAGCGTAGGCGGTGATCAGTCTTCTACAGCTCTCAATGGAACCATTGAGCTGGCAGACTACACGGTGGATTCATGGGTGTACTGCATGGTCACAAATGACGTGATGTTTCCAGTGTACAATGGAATCACTGCCCGTTGGGATACCACTGGAGGTAGCTCTTACTACTACCTGGCCGCCATGTTCGGACAGAGCAAGAAGATAAAGCTCCGCCGTTTCCCAGGGTCTGGTTTCGCCGCTGAGACATTCCTCGAATGGACAGGCGCTGACATCCCCGGTGGAGAACCAACAGAGAGCAGTTGGCACAAGATGACACTGAGGGTTTCTGGAGATGAGATCTGGTGCTATTGGGATGAGGTTCTGCTCAGTGGATGCCCCTACACCCCGGAACCTGAATTCCTTCAGACATCAGGTTTTTTCGGAGTGTATGAGTTCTACATGGGTGACCAGGCTCCTGACCCCGCAACGGTGTTTGACAATTTTGTGGTATCGGACGAGTTTTCGAGTGTAGATGAAATCTCAATCGTTCCGATGCCGTATGACCACACGATAAGTACGCTTTACCCCAATCCGTTCAATGCCCGGACGACGATCTCCTTCACAAACCTGCGTGCTGGTGAAGTAAACTTGTCGGTGTTTGATGTGTTGGGGCGCAAGATGACAACCATCCAGCGTGGTTTCCTGCCTCAAGGTCAGTACCAGATGACCTGGGATGCTCAATCATATTCAGCGGGTAACTACTTCATCCGGTTGGAGCTTGATGGTCAGCAGTACGTTCACCGGGCGGTTCTGGCTAAATAATTTCCATCGGTGATGAAGGATATGTATCGCCGGGATTATTCGGCTACTGGCTGATGATGATGGACTACGGCAATCAAAACTTACCACGGACTAACACTCCGTGGTAAGGGCTGACATTTATGTCCTGCAAGTTTAGATTCATGTTTGCTTACCTCCAGTCATCCTGCTGGTTCAGACGTGGTGTCATGCCCCAGACATTTATGTCTGGGATCATCCGAAGCTGAAACCAATTTGTCTGTCCCTTCTACCGCCGAAGGCGATAATAGGGGTTGATCCCTGCGAACCGCCGAGATGACGGCGGGTCACAGGGGCATATTTCAATACACGATGCGAGGATAGCATGATCAGATGTCAACTCAGAAAAATGGTCCTGATTCCAGTTCTCCTGACATTCATCATTCTGTCTGTATCGGCGCCTGCCGGGTTGCTGGCAGCGCCGCGTATAACCCTACCCGGCAGTGTGATTTTTCAGATTGAAAGCCCTGAATATCTGCCGCAGGATGCGTGGGAGGGTGACAATCTCAGTACCGGAATACTCGAGTTCGACAGTTGGCTGGTTGAGATTGAGGCCGGTAGTCTGCGAAACGAATTCGGTTCTCTGCTCCCAGACCTGCGTGTGCTGAGATTCCCGGAAGATCGTTCCGTTGAATCGGTGCTGCAGGAGATACGTCGTTTTCCGTTCGTCATGCAAGCTGATGCTAATTACGCCTACCCATACTTCGAGCTCACCAAAACCCCGTCAGATCCGGAATTGCCTGCCCAGTGGCATCATGAAGCGATCAATTCCTTCCGTGGATGGGCGTTGTCGCAGGGCGATGAAGAGGTGGTGATCGCAATCGTTGACAGCGGTGTGGATTATGATCATCCCGATCTCGTTGAGAATGTCTGGGTCAATCCCGGCGAAGATCTTAACGGCGACGGAGTGTGGGAGCTGTCAGATGAGGACGGAATCGACAACGATGACAACGGGTACATTGACGATGGCATCGGTTGGGATTTTGTAACCACGACCCAGGTTTTCCCCGGTGAAGACCCGGGACCGCCGGACAACGATCCCGATGATTTCAGTGGGCATGGCACCCACTGTTCTGGTGATGCTTCAGCGAGTACAGACAATGGTATTGGGGTGGCCGGACCGGGTTGGGGCTGCAAAATTGGCGTTTTGCGTGCAGGATGGACGCCACCGGATGGTATGGGAGTGGTTGGGCTGCTGGAAGCGACCAGTGCCATTATGTACTCAATTGAGATGGGTTTTGATGTCATTTCGATGAGTTTTGGTGGATCGGGCGGCGACCCATTCTACTTCGAGCAGGCGATTCAGGAAGCGTATAACGCTGGGCTTATCCTGGTGGCCGCAGCGGGTAACGATGGCAACTCCGTGCCAAATTATCCGGCGGCTAACCCGCTGGTGGTGGCAGTGGCTGCAACCAATTCTGATGACGAACTGGCGGATTTTTCCAGCTATGGGGAATGGGTGACGGTTTCCGCACCGGGAAATGCTATCTACAGCACTACCAACGCTGGTGGATATGGTCAGATGAGCGGTACCAGCATGGCCACCCCGATTACTGCAGGTGTGGTGGCGCAGGCCATGAGCCTCGCCCCGGCGGCGTGGAGTAATCAGGATATTATCAACCGTCTGGTTGCCACCGCTCGGCCGATATCAGATCCCGGAAGTGGTTCAGGCATAATCAATATGGGTGATTTGCTGGACATGTATGTGTCCGTGGATTCGGTGTGGACATATACCGGCGAAACACCCCATATAATCCATGGCGAGACGGGCACTTTCGGCATGCGCTGGCAGAAGTTCGATCAGGGTGGCATGGATGTTTCCCTCAAATTGTACTGCGATGAACCCCGGGTCACCCTCGGCGCTGATTCGCTCTGGATTGGTCCGGTAGTCCAGGGGGATAACGGTGAGTTTGAGATCCAGGTGACGGTCGCTCCCGGTGAAGAAGAAGTTGAGACAATTGAGGTAATAGCCAGGTTTCGAGGAGAAGATTTCTTCTCAAATGAGTTTGATTTTCAGCAGATTCTTCCACTCCGAGTCGGGCAGGCTCCGGTCCTGTTGATTGATGACGATCAGGGTGGCGAAGGGCGGATAGACACCTGGTATCTGCAATCATTGCAGGAGATAGGGGTGAGTGCGGAGGTCGCCAAACGTGATGAGATATCGGTGCTCGCGGATTTTGTCGAGGGTTACCAGGCGATCATCTATGCGTCGGGAAGCCGAGTCAGCAACCACCTTACCGGCGATGATCTGGCAGTGTTCGTGGAATTTCTTGATAACGGTGGCAAGCTGCTGTTGTCAGGGCAGAACATCGCCCAGGATCTGGCTGTCAACAACCCGGCCGTTCTTGATACCCTGTTTCACATCGATTTCATTGAAGAACACGCGAACCAGCTGGTGGTTCGCGGCATTGATGGTCAACCGCTGACCGATGGATTGTACCTCTTCCTCGCCGGTGAAGGCGGTGCTTGGAATCAGGATAACATCGATGTTATTGAGGCCCAGGATATTGCCGAACCCCTGTTCCTGTTCAATGCGGATTTCCCTGAAAGGCAGGCAGGAGTGCGTGTCCAGGAGGGAGCCCGGGATATTGTGTTCTGCACGTTCGGGATCGAAGCCATCAACGATGATTGGGCGGGCGCTTCGACACGGGCGGAGGTGCTTGATCGGATCTTTGTCGCCTGGGGGTTTGAGACCGGGGTTGCAGACAAGAGGCAGATCGTTTCTCAGCCAGACGCTTTCCGTGTCGCCCCGACCTGGCCGAACCCGACCAATGGGGCTGTTCAGACCAGCATCACCCTGCCCCTTCCCGGAAGAATTGAGGTTGTGGTGTTTGACATGTTGGGGAGGGAAGTCAATCGATTCGAGATCATGGGCAACTCCGGTATAAACCGGATAGCGCTGGATCTCCCCGAGAATCTGGGTTCCGGGATGTATTTCCTGCGCGTTTCAAATGAGTCCCAGGTTCAGCATCGCCGCTTCTTGTACCTCAAGTGAGGGAGGATGTGTGCACGGATTATTGAAGATCACAATTGCTCTGCTGCTCATTGTGCCCAACCTGGCTTTCAGTTTCGACAAGCCTGGTACCACGGCGGCGACCTTTTTACAGATCATTCCGAGTAGCCGTCTGGCGAGTATGGGCGGCGCTGGGGTGGCATTTTCAGGCGGGCCGGAGATGTTAGCGATCAATCCGGCGGCGGTTAAGCCCTCGGATAATCTGGCCGCCTCATTCTCATATCTCGACTGGTTTGCGGGGTTAAATCATCAGACTCTGGCAGTTACCGCGCCGGTCACACCAGATCTTCGTCTTGGTTTTCATACCATCTATTTCGGCGGCGACGATTTCGAGCAGACGACTCTGGATCAGCCGGACGGCAACGGTATAATGGTTGACTACGGTGATATTGCCCTGGGTGGATCTGCTATAATGACGTTGACAGACAGATTCACTGTCGGTGTTACCGGCAAATATATCCGTCAGAACCTTTTCAACACCCATGCACAAACTATCGCATTTGATATCGGCACAATGCTCGTAACCTCACTGGACGGATTCAGCATCGGGATGGCGATGACCAACCTCGGCGGCGACATGCAGCTGGGGGGCCGAGATCTGATCATGGAGACGTCTTCAGATGACGAGGCGGAAACACGTCTGCACACCAGTAGCTGGCCATTGCCGCTCACCTTTCAAACCGGAATAGCCTGGCGTCTTCTGGGAAATGATCAAGCCTTCTGGGCTAACGACAGCCACGGCTTGACCATTGTCGCTGACGGCAAGCATCTGAACGAAGGGGTTACGACGGTACATTTTGGTGCCGAATACAATTTAAGACAGCTGGTATTTTTGCGTGGAGGGCGTACCCTCGATCACGATACTGAAGGCTGGGCATTCGGGGCCGGTATCAGGCTGAAGCTAAGTTCCATGCTTGTTGAGGCGGACTTTGCCTATGCTGATCTGGGTGCATTGAGCTCTGTGAAGCGGGTGACAATTGGACTGTCCGGAGCTGAATGACAATTCCATTTGTTGTTGCTATGTGAAGCCCGAAATGACGGTGTTGTATGATACTTTTGGCAAATGGAATTATTCATATTGTCAGGCAGGCGATTGCACCGGAACGGCCACAATAAAGTTAGGTATTCTTAACTTAGACTCCCTTGTTTGATATTTCGTGCTAAATCAATTGTAAATATGACAGATACGTCCTACCCTGATGAAACGCCAAGATACATCATTCTTTTGAAAATTGATTAAGGTCAAAATCGGATGGTTGGCATCAAGTATCTTTGATTATCTAGAGTTTTGCTTTGATCGCCTCCTCAAACAGGAGTCCCCCTCATGGATCAGAAGGAAAACGTCACCCGTCGTTCCTTTATAGACAAACTAGTTCTGGCTTCTGGAATTGGAGCGTTGGGAGTAATAGGGTATCCTATAACAAAATTTGTTATCCCACCTGAACAGGCCGAACCCGATAACCTGTCGAAAACCGTGGGCGATATCGGTGAGATTGGAAAAGGTGAGTACAGGATATTTGAATTCAATCGCAAGCCGGCGATAGTCATTCGCACTGGTAGTGATGCCCAATCACCCAATTCTTACCATGCCTTGAGCGCAGTGTGTACGCACCTTCAGTGTACTGTCCAGTATGAAAAAGCTTCCGGGCAAATTTATTGCGCCTGTCATAATGGACGATTTAACCTTGCTGGCAAAGTACTCTCTGGTCCACCACCCGCACCGTTGAAAACGTTCACCGTTGATGTGCGTAATAATAAACTCATCATATCCGTGGAGAGTGCGTGATGAAAAATTCTATCTCGGCTGGCGGCCTGACGAAATGGTTCAACGAGAGAGTTTCTTTCGAGGGGATGGTCGAGCATGTCAAGCATAAGACCGTCCCAGAGGGCAAGCACTTCATCTGGTATTTCTTCGGTGGAAGCGCATTATTTTTCTTTATCGTCCAGGTGGTTACAGGTCTTTTCCTTCTCCTGTATTACAAGCCTACCCCAGCCAGTGCATATGAGAGCGTTCATTTCATTGAGAGTGAAGTAGCGTTCGGGTGGTTGATACGAAACGTTCATGCCTGGTCATCGAACCTGATGATATTGTCCCTCTTCTTCCACATGTTTTCGAACTGGTTTACGAAGGGGTTTCGCAAGCCGCGTGAGCTGACTTGGATTACCGGGGTATTTCTACTAATCATGGCCATGGGATTTGGATTCACCGGGTATCTGCTTCCATGGAACAAGCTTTCCTTCTTCGCGACTAAAGTTGGAACTGAGATTGCGGCGTCCACGCCATTTATCGGCGATTTTCTGGTTCGTTTCCTGCGAGGGGGAGAAGAGGTGACTGGCGCCACACTTACACGTTTATTTGCAATACATGTGACAGTGCTTCCCCTGCTCGCTGCCATGTTTGTTGGGATACATCTCTACTTCGTACAGGCACAGGGAATGAGCCACGCCTTGGGCGAGAAACTGGGAAAAGAGATGAAGTTTTTCCCGGATTTCGTTTACAGGGAGATTGCAGTCTGGTCTGCTTGCCTGCTTCTTCTGGCATTTCTCGCAGTCTATTTCCCCTTTGATTCGGTGTTTATTTCGTTGGAACTCCAGGAAAAGGCATCGGCGTTCGATCCCACTCCCATGGGTATCAAACCGGAGTGGTATTTCATGTTCATGTTTCAGTCGCTCAAATACTTCCCTGGGTCTATTCTGGGAATGGACGGCAGGGTAGCCGCGGTCATGTTCTTCAGTTTTGGGGCGTTGGTATTGATAGCGCTTCCATTCTGGGATGTCTGGGCACATAGAGAGAAACGTCATTGGTTTCCGATGGTGGTCGGAGTTGGCATTCTCATTTTCATAATAGTCCTGACAACTCTGGGCTATCTCGACACGGGTCACTAACCAAGGATGGAGAAAGAAATGATAGATAAATCTGTCCAAGGCTGGCGCGTTTCAGGGATATTGATACTCGCTGTTGCTATTGGCATTCTGATGCTTTCCCAGGTGGCATTTGCCGAAAATGCCTGTGTGGTCTGTCATACGGAGATGACCCCTGAGCTCGTTGAGTCATTCCTGGAATCGGATGCGCATGTGGGCCAAAATTCCTGCGTTGGTTGTCATGGCGGGGATGCCAGCGTTGATCCTGAGGACATGGATGCCGCCCATGAGGTAGATGGTTTCACACCACCTCCCTGGACCGTTCAACAATCAGTAGAACAATGTGGTAGCTGCCATACTCATGAAGCTGAGACTTATAAGTCCGGACCACATGGGAGCGCGCTGGCGGCTGGCAAGGGAGATGTTCCCGGTTGTATCGGATGCCACACTCAGCACCCGCTGCACCGTGTTCTCGATGAAAACAGCCCGGTTCGTCCGAACAGAGTTCCTCAAACCTGCGGGAAGTGTCATGCTGATCAGCCGATGATGGCCGCGCATGATCTCCCGGACGATGTGGTTCGCTTGTATCGTAACAGCGTACACGGGGTAGCCCTTCTGGACAGAGATAACCAGGGAGCTCCTTCCTGTACAGGTTGCCACGACAATCACGGCACCCACAATGAAAATGTGGCTGATTTCGATGAAGCCTGTGCCCGCTGTCACTCATTCGAAGCTGCTGCATTTAAGACGTCCAAACATCAGCGAATCTGGGATTTGACCGACGTTCCGGTGTGCATTACCTGTCATGGAAATCATGACATTGGTCGGGCTGGGGTTCACATGATCGGGACCAAGGAGCCTGCAGTTTGCAGCAAGTGTCATAATGCCGGTGATCCCCCGGAAGAGGTTTTTCAACTTTTGAACAGTCTGGAGGAGGAGTTCGCCAGGGGGCAGGCTGTTCTCGTGCAGGCTCAAGAGGCTGGTCGGCAGGTCAATAACGAGTTCATGGCGCTGAAAGCTGTTTACGATCAGCTGCTGGAGGCTCGGAAAGCTGTTCATTACTTTGACATTGCGAAGATCAAGGCGGAAGTTGACAAGGGACTGTCTCTCAGCAGGGAGGTTATGGGATCAGTCGAAAATCTGCTGACTGAGAGTAGCTGCGTGGCCTGTCATACAGAGATGGACGAAGACATAACGCACGCGTTCGCCAATGACGTCCATGCAGACAGCGAAATCTCGTGTCATGGCTGCCATGGCGGGAATCCATTGATCGAAGGCGAAGACGCGATGAGCCGAAGTGAGGGCTTCATAGGAGTTCCCAGCAGGTCAGGCGATGTTGGAGCATTCTGCGCGAGGTGTCATTCCGATCCGGAATACATGCACAGATTTAATCCCGCCATCTCTACCGATCAATATGCCCAGTTCCAGATCAGTGGTCACGGTCAGACATTAGACAGAAATCCGCGCGATGAAAATGTCGCCAATTGTATCAAGTGCCACGGTGTGCACGATATCCGCACCGTGAGCGATCCACTGTCACCGGTGTATCCGCTCAATGTTCCCGAAACCTGCAATAACTGCCATGGCAAATCGGAAATGATGAACCAGTACGGAATTACGATCAATCCGTACGAGCAGTACAAGACGAGTGTTCATGGTGAAGCGTTACTGGCAAAGGGAGACATCTCAGCACCAGCCTGCAACGATTGTCACGGCAATCACGGCACTCTGCCGCCGGAGATCAATTCAGTGGCAAATGTTTGCGGGCAATGCCATGCTCTGAACGCATCTCTGTTCAGGGAGTCAATCCACCGGGGAATCTGGGAGCTGCGGGGCATGCCGGAATGTGGCAGTTGTCATGGGAGCCACGCCATCCATCATCCGACTGACGAAATGTTATCGGCAAAAGAGGGCAGCTTCTGTTCGACATGTCACGAGGAAGGTGGTCCGCCCGATCAAGTCTATACGATGCTGGATTCACTCGAACAGCACATCGATCTGGCTGAGAACAGGTTGATGCTTGCCGAATCATTCCTGGTGAGCGTTGATGAGGGTTATTTCAAGCTGGACAAAGCTAGAACAGAGCTTACCAAGATGCGTGTGTTGCTTCATAATTTTGATCTGGACACGCTCAATGCGAGTTACGCCAAAACCATGAGCATCATTCATGAGGTCTATGATATTGGCGAAGAAGGCATTGCTAACGCCAAATATCGCCGTAAAGGGTTCTGGATAGCATTTGTCATTTTTGCCGCTTTCAACATCATAGTCATTTTAAAGATTCGCGACCTCAACAGGAAGAGGAAAAACGAATAGGGGTTGAGATCAGTTGAAGTGAGGACGTGTATGTCATTCTGAAAACGAGGACGGCGCCGTTAGTCGTCCTCGTTTGAAGCATGTCCAGAACGAAGTGAAGGAAAGATCGAACTACAACACCGCTTATGACTTGCACAAACCGTTGTGTAAGCTGGATTCCCTTCATTTCGTTCGGCAAACAGACGCCGATCTTCATTCCGAATGACGAGCTTTTACATCGCAACAAAGCAAGCATTAGATAGAGCTTCAGGGGAGAAATATCATGTCAGTTTCCAGAAGAGATTTCATCGCGACTACGGCTGCAGCGAGCGCAGCGGCTGCGGTTGGGATCAATGTTCCCGAGAGTGCTAAAGCCGCGCAGGCTGTGGTGGAAAGCGGCTGGCGTTGGGACAAGTCAGTCTGTCGTTTCTGCGGAACTGGTTGCGGAATCATGATAGCGACGAAGAATGACAAGATTGTCGCGGTTAAGGGTGATCCGGCAGCTCCAGTCAATAAAGGGCTGAACTGCATCAAGGGGTATTTCAACGCCAAGATCATGTATGGTGAGGATCGTCTGACCGAGCCTCTGCTTCGCATGAACAGCGAAGGTGAGTTTGATAAGAAGGGCAATTTCCAGCCGGTTACCTGGAAGCGGGCCTTTGAGGTAATGTCTACCCAGTTCAAAAAGACCTACTCAGAGATGGGGCCGACTGGCGTATCTGTTTTCGGGTCCGGCCAGTACACGATTCAGGAAGGCTATGCGATGGCCAAACTGATGAAGGCTGGTTTCAGAAGTAACAATATCGATCCCAACGCTCGCCACTGCATGGCAAGTGCGGTTGTCGGTTTTATTCAGACCTTTGGAATTGATGAACCAGCTGGCAACTACGAAGACATAGAGTTGACCGATACAGTGGTGACCTGGGGCGCCAATATGGCAGAGATGCACCCGATTCTCTGGTCACGTATCTCCGACCGGAAGCTCGAGAACCGGGATAAGGTGAAGATTGTCAACCTGACAACCTACACCAACCGTTGCTCTGACCTCGCCGACCTGGAGATCATCTTCAAGCCAACTTCTGATCTGGCGATCTGGAATTACATCGCCCGGGAGATCGTATACAACCATCCCGAAGCGATGGACATGAAGTTTGTTGAGGATTACTGTGTTTTCGCAACTGGTTTTGCTGATATCGGTTATGGCCTGCGGGATAAGAATGATCCGGCCAAGTATTCAGCGTTGGAGCGTGAGATCACCGACAAGCAGACTTCCAAGGTTCTCAGTGAGAATGAAGCGACGGCCCTCACACACTTGGGCGTAAAGGCCGGAGATGTCATGGAGATGACTCACTCCGGCAAGGCGATGGCTCACTGGCTGATCACCTTCGAGGACTTCAAGAAGGGTCTTGAACCATACGATATCGACTTTACCACAAAGGTTGCCAAGGGCGATCCCAACGAATCCGACGCGGATTTCAAGAAGAAGCTGAAGCAACTGGCCGACTTGTACATTGAAAAAGGTCGTAAGGTTATCAGCTTCTGGACTATGGGAATGAATCAGCATACCCGTGGCTCATGGGTCAACCAGCAGGCTTACATGGTTCACCTGTTGCTGGGCAAGCAGTGCAACCCCGGCGAAGGTGCATTCAGCCTTACCGGACAGCCTTCGGCATGTGGTACAGCCCGCGAGGTGGGAACTTTCTCCCACCGTCTCCCGGCCGACATGGTTGTTGCCAATCCCGGGCATCGCGCACGTTCAGAACAGTTATGGCGCTTGCCTGAAGGAACACTCAACCCCAAGCCGGGCAGCCACTACACCAAGTTGCTCCGCGATATGGAGGATGGCACCATCAAGTGGGCCTGGGTGCAGGTATGTAACCCCTGGCAGAATACTGCGAACGCCAACCATTGGATTAAAGCCGCCCGTGAGATGGACAACTTCATCGTGGTCTCGGATGGTTATCCCGGTATCTCCGCGAAGGTAGCCGACCTGATTCTTCCTTCAGCCATGATCTTCGAGAAATGGGGTGCCTACGGTAACGCTGAGCGGCGAACCCAGCATTGGCGTCAGCAGGTTACCCCGGTAGGCAAGGCGATGCCGGATATCTGGCAAGCGCTTGAGTTCTCGAAGTATTTCACGCTCGACGAAGTGTGGAAGGAATGGAAGATCACCGATTCCCTGACCCTTCCTGATGTACGTGGCGGTGCCCAGGCGATGGGGTACAAGGGAAGCGACACTCTCTATGACATCCTCTTCGCTCACAAGGACATGACCAAATACGCCTGGCCAGACCCCATCGGCGAAGGCTTCGGAAATACTGAAGCTGATGGTGATGGCAGAAAGGTCGAAGGTTTTGAAGGTTATGGTTTCTTCGTCCAGAAGGCACTCTGGGAAGAATACCGTCAATTCGGGGTGGGTCACTATCACGATCTGGCTGAATTTGACGCTTACCACAAGGCTCGTGGTCTGAAATGGCCGGTTGTGGATGGCGTGGAAACGGAAATCCGTTTCAACCGGGATTTCGATCAGTATGTTGCCAAAGAGTCGCCCGGAATGCAATATGCGTTCTACGGTCCGGCGCTGAAGGCGATGCCGTCTGGCGACCTGAAAGGCCCGACCACTCAGGAAAAGACCAGCCTCAAGAACAAGGCGAAGATCTTCTTCCGTCCTTACATGGACCCGGTGGAGATGCCGGACAAGAAGTATCCGTTCTGGCTGTGCACCGGCCGTGTGCTGGAACACTGGCATACCGGCACTATGACCATGCGGGTGCCTGAATTATACCGTGCGGTTCCGGAGGCGTTGTGCTTCATGAATGCCAGGGATGCCGCTGGGCAGGGTTTCCAGGATGGTGAGATGATCTGGATGGAGAGCCGCCGTGGCAAGGTTAAGGCCCGGATTGAAACTCGCGGTCGTAACCGGATGCCCGAGGGAACGGTTTTCGTACCGTTCTTTGATGAGCGGGTATTCATCAACAAGGTCACGCTTGATTCAACCTGTCCGATGTCGAAGGAGACCGATTTCAAGAAATGTGCGGTGAAATTGTACAAGGTGTAAGGCTGAATGGCTAAGCCGGGTAAGTCAAGAAGAGAGTTTATCCTCGAGATAGTTCGAGGCGCTGGTGCGACTATTGTCGGTGGTGTTATCTGGGGTGGGATACTTCTGGATAACGCTGCTGGATCATTAGTATTGCGTCCACCGGGGGCACTTGAGAGCGATTCTTTCCTGGCCCATTGCCTGAAATGCGGGTTGTGTGTAAATGCGTGCCCGTATTCAACACTCCGCCTGGCAGATGTTGGCAACGGTCTGGCAAACGGCACCCCACACTTTGAACCACGCGGGATTGCCTGCGAAATGTGTGAGGACATTCCCTGCACAGTGGCCTGCCCGAGCGGAGCGCTGGATCTGGGGTTGGTCAGTAAGTTGGTAGATGGACACTCCCGGCTGGACATTAATTCAGCCCGGATGGGGATTGCCAAGATCGATACCGATAATTGCATCGCCTATTGGGGATTGAGTTGCGACGTCTGCTACCGAGTTTGTCCGCTTATGGACGTTGCCATTGAGCTGGAGTACGTGCGCAACGAACGAACCGGCGTACACGCGGAATTGCGACCAGTGGTCAACGGAGATGCCTGTACCGGATGTGGGAAGTGTGAGCACGCCTGTGTGACCGAAGAAGCCAGTATAATCGTGTTGCCGTTGGAAATCGCGGCGGGTAAAGTGGGTTCCAGCTATATCAAGGGTTGGGACGTTGAGGATGAACGCCGGATGAAAGAGCTCGATAAGCCTGTTACCAGCTCGGAAGCTGCTGAGAAAACGCTGGACTATTTGAACACGGACGATCTGTTTGATGAGTAAATCATTGTCGAGTTATCGGTATCTGTTGCTGAGGCGATTGACTCAAACGGTCATTCTGGTGCTGTTTGTGCTGGCATCCAGCAAGGTCGTCAACGTTTTGAACGGCGATTTCAGCTTTGCCTTGTTCCTTGATAAACTACCCTTGGCCGATCCGTACGCAGTGTTGCAGATGTTTTTTGCGGGCGCGAAGATAACCATTGATGTTCTGATCGGCGCTGGGATCGTATTTTTCTTCTACGCTCTGCTGGCGGGACGGGTTTTCTGTTCCTGGGTGTGCCCGGTCAACATGGTTACGGATCTGGCAGGGTTCCTACGCCGAAAATGGAAGATCGGTGAGAGCGGGGGAAGCAGGAATTGGCCACGCAGCATTCGCTATTGGGCCTTCGCGCTGGGCTTGATTCTGTCACTGGTTTTCGGGATGACGGCGTTTGAAATGATTAGTCCAATCGGAATCTTTCACCGAGGTATCATCTACGGGATGGAGCTCGGTTGGTTCGTGATAGTGGGTCTATTTCTATTTGACTTGCTCGTTTTGAAGAATGGTTTTTGCGGCCACATATGCCCGTTGGGAGGGTTTTACTCAGCCACAACCAGATTTTCCCTGCTACGTGTCAGACATATCAAGGATGCTTGCACGCTCTGCATGTTGTGCAAGGATGTCTGTCCGGAAAAGCAGGTGCTTCACCTGGTAGGGAAGAAGGACGGCATCGTTGAATCTGGTGAGTGTACGAATTGTGGCAGATGTGTTGAAGTGTGCGATGATGATTCGCTGAAGTTCGGTATACGTTCTTCCAAAAAATTCAAGTAACAGACCAAAACTCGCAGGAGTGTCTGATGAAGATATCCAACGCTGTCCGTATCCTGACTGGAGCAGCAATCCTCAGCCTGGTGTTGTTGATAGCAGTATCATTTGCTGTTGATTGCAAGAATTGCCAGATAGGCGATGATGAACTGGGAATCCGTAAGGGCACCCTGATGAATGAGGAACTGGTGGTTCCGGCATCGAGCGATGCGCTGCCGGAGGCTGGGGAGAGCGAAACAATCACCCGTGCTTTTGAAAATAGTCCTCCTAATATTCCTCATTCGATAGCGGATTTTCTTCCGATAACTCTCGATGACAACAGTTGTATTGATTGCCATCACCCGGATGCTGCTGCGGACTTTGGAGCCACTTCTGTCCCGGCCAGTCATCTATATGACATTCGTAGCGGGGAGCAGACTGATGGTGAGTTGAATGGCGCGAACTACAATTGTGTCATGTGCCATACGCCTATGACTGATGCGGTTCCTGTCATTGAGAACAGTTTTGAAGCAGATTTCAGGAACGCGGATGATAGTTCATCATCGAATCTGCTCGATATTCTCAATGAGGGTGTGGAATAATCGCCAACCAGTTATTGCTTGGCTGGCGATGACATCGGTGAGGGCATTTGAAGGATGGGATAGACAGGCGCAATTTCTTCCGGTCGATAACTCAACCGTTTGAAAACGCACGCAAAGAGTTCAGAGAGCGGCTTGATCCTCTGCCGCCTTATTGCACAAGTGTGGATACGGCGCTGAAGAACTGTCCGGGCTGCACGGATCGACCTTGTATCAGTGAGTGTCCGGAAGGCATTGTCTATCTCGGCAAGGGTGATCTACCACGCCTGAATTTCTCCGCCGCCGGGTGCACATATTGTGAGAAATGCGCTGAGGTGTGCCCGCACGGGGTGCTTTCAGAGTCCAATCCGGCGAAAATCGGCGCAAATGTCACGATTGTAGAGAGTGGCTGTCTGGCCTGGAAGAGTGTGATCTGCTATTCCTGCAAAGACGCTTGCGATCAAAACGCCATCACTTTCGAGGGGATGAAAAACCCACGAGTGGACATTCTGGCCTGCACCCGTTGCGGGCTGTGTGTTAAGCCATGTCCAGCGGACGCGATCAGCATCTACACTTTTTAGATAGATGAAGGGTTGATATGAATATTTCGAGTATCGTAGTACATACCCGTCCAGAACATTTCAGCGACGTTCTGGACAGATTACAGCAATCCGATATTTGTGAAGTCCATTTCCACGATCCCAAGGGTAAGATAGTAGTGACCATTGAGAGCGGTGAAGTTGGGTCTGACATCGGAAACATGAAGCTGATTCAAGATATGGAACATGTTGCATCCGCCAGCTTCGTGTACAGCACTAATGTCGACCTGGACGACTCAGAGTGACACACCTCGCCCGTCATGGAGGGATTTCAATCGCTGGTTTTATCGGACAGTCGTCACGGGCTGAAGTCCGTGGCAAGTGGTAGAATTGCGACATCGAGATATCAGTGCCTCAAAAATATCAGCGTCTCATCAATATCAATGTCTCTTAAGCATCACCGTCCTGGGCGTAACCCAGCTCGGATGAGATCGTGCAGACGGAGCATCCCCACGCAACGGTTTTCCCGGTCGATGACTGGCAGCACGGTAATCTGGCTGGGACGATTTTCCATTAGAAGCAGGGCGTCAATGGCTTTTTCGTCGGAATAGATGGTAGATGGATCCTTGCTCATCACCTGCACAGCTACAGCGTCCGGGAAATTATGTCCCATTTTTTCGAGGCCGCGACGGATATCGCCATCGGTGATGATCCCGAGCACGGCCTGATTATCATCTACCACGGTAATTCCGCCCAGGGCAGTGCGTGTGAGCTCGGGCAGGACATCCATCATCGGCATGTCTGGTCCGCAGGTCGGGTTATCTTCCTCGCTGTGCATCATGTCGGAAACGTCTAGTAGCAAACGTTTGCCGAGAGTACCTCCAGGATGATTCTTGGCGAACTCTTCGGTAGTGAAACCGCGGAGTTGCATCAGGACGGCATTGATTGCGTCACCCATGAGCATTTGGACAGTGGTGCTGCTGGTTGGAGCGAGGCCAATGGGGCAGGCTTCACGTTCCACGCCGATATCCAGCCAGATGTCTGCCTGGCGGGCGATCCGTGAGGCTTCTTCGCCTACCATCGCGATAATGGTGACTTCTTTGCGACGCAGGGCCGGGATCAACTCCCGCACTTCTTCCGTTTCACCTGATTTACTGATGAGGAAGACCACATCGCCTTTGGTGACCATTCCGAGATCGCCGTGTGCAGCGTCACTGGGGTGAAGGAACAGGGCGACAATACCAGTCGAACGAAGAGTGGCAGCGATTTTCTGGGCGATCAATCCTGATTTACCTGCGCCCACCAGCACAACCTTCCCCTTGCTGTCGAGGATGGCATGAATGGTGTCAGCGAACGATTGCCCCAGCCGCTTTTTGACTTTCTCGGCGGAGGCGAGTTCGACGGAGAATATCTCTTTTCCACGGGTGATAATGTTGTTACTGGTCAATGTTTCTTCCTGGTTCTAATCCGTTTAGGTACTTGTCTACATCCGGTTACCCAGATAACTCAGCTATTTAACATGCCCCTGTGACCCGCCGTCTTTTTGGCGGTTCGCAGGGATAATCAAACGACAATTCTGAGTTCTGAGAAAATCGACAGGCACCTTGTAATTGCGGATCAATCCTGTTATCGCCGTCAGCGGTAACAGGGGCATATTCATCGTCGGATAATCCACGACATAAATGTCGTGGGCATGATGCAACCCCAGCTGAAGCAACTGGATAACCGGATGCTTGCAAACGCGGATAACTACGCTGCAATACACTTTTCGATGTCCTTCACCAGACATTCAGGTGGAGGATAACTCGCTCTTGACTTATGGATAATCCGCGCTTGACGAGCGAGCACGGTTCTGTATCTGGTGTTGAAAGCATACACACACCAGAGACGCCGTTGCAACTATCGGAGTTCCGGTTTGTAAGAATGAGGTAGTTCGTATTTGAATACAAGGGTAATTGTCTGACTGTGTATGTCTCCCTCTTCCTCCACTGAAATCACAACGCTTGCTGTTCACGAGTTTTATTACTACTCTCCAGCACTCGCTAGTATTTGGTATTTCACGATCATCACCTGATTAACTGAAGAAATTTGGGAACGGATGAAGAGCAAGTCTATCATTCTGCGCAATAAGCTTGGATTACACTTACGTCCGGCGAGTCGGATCGTGAAACTCGCGGCGAAATATCGAGATACATCGGTTGAAATTTCCTGCGAAGGTGAATCGGTTAATGCTAAAAGTATCTTGGGGATCATGGCGTTGGTGGCTGGCAGTGGTGCGGAGATAGAAATCGAGTGTGAAGGCCCTGATGAGAAGGCATGTCTCGATGATTTGGTAGAGTTGGTAAATAACAAGTTTTTTGAAGAGTAGGATTTGGAACTCGTCTTCCCCTGAATAGTATTACCTACCCTGTATGTTTAATTTGAACCTCGTATATTGCTAACGAATTTTCACCTCAAGACGTGATTGGCACTCATGAACCAACCCAGCGTTTGGACAGGCCAGACGGTGGCTCCGGGCATAGGCTTGGGGCCTGCGTTTTTACTAAGGCGAGAGCGGAAAGCCGTACCTCGTCTCGGCATAACTGATGTCGATCATCAGTTACAGCGTCTCGATGATGCCATAGAGCGTGCCGCGAAGTTGTTGCATGTGCACCGGGATCGTGCGGCCAAGCGTTTCGGTGATGTCATCGCCCGCATTTTCGACACTCACCTGATGATTCTCGAAGACGAGCCTGCGTTTGATGAGATTCGTGAGATGATTCGCAGCGAGAAGGTTGCTCCCAGGTTTGCGGTATACACGATTTTAGAGCAGTATGCGAAACGATTCGAAGGTCAGGACGACACCTATTTCCAGGATCGCGCGCAGGATGTCAGGGATGTTTGCCGGCGTTTGGTCAATCAACTCGATGGTGAGGCGGACACTGTACTGTCTGATATTCCAGACGAACCGGTGGTGCTTCTGGCGGCAGAGTTGAATCCAACCGACATACTTCGTCTACCCCACAAAAATATCATAGCGGTTGCCACAGATGCTGGTGGTGCTACCAGCCATACGGCGATTCTCACCCGTACCCTGGGTGTTCCAAGTGTTGTTGGTTTGCGCAACCTGAGCAAAGCTGTCAAACGTGGTGACACGGTTGTCGTCAATGGCAATTCGGGCAAAGTAATTGTTCATCCCGATGCTGAACAGCTCAAGACCTATCAGCGTAAACAGGGTGAGTATCAGGAGTTCGTCGCCTCTCTGAAGGATATTTGTGATTCCCGGGCCGAAACTGAGGATGGGCATGTTATCCTGCTGAAGGGTAACGTTGAGATGCCCTCCGAGGCGGAATCGGTGATCCGCCATGGTGGCGATGGGGTTGGCTTGTTCCGCACGGAGTATCTGGTTCTGACGCACGGCGGTTTGCCGGACGAGGAGACTCAATTTGAGGCCTATCGCGATGTGATCCTGTCGCTGAAGGGTCGACCGACCACTTTCCGCACCTTTGATCTGGGTGGCGACAAGGCTTTTCCCGGTGCTGGAATTCCAGCTGAAGACAATCCATTTATGGGCTGGCGTGCAATTCGCATCGGGCTGGATCGTCCGGAAATAATGAAGCCGCAGTTGCGAGCGATCTTACGTGCTGCCTTGCATGGTCCTGCCAATTTGATGTTTCCAATGATCAGCACGTTGGAGGAGTTGTTTGCAGCCAAAGAGATACTGGCGGAAGTGCATGGCGATCTGGATGCGGATGGCGTCGAATTCGACCGTGACGTCCCGGTTGGGATGATGGTTGAGGTTCCGTCAGTTGCGTTGCTGGCATCACAGTTTGCCCCCCATGTTGATTTTTTCTCGATAGGAACGAACGACCTGGTGCAATTTACGATGGCGGTGGATCGTGGCAACGAACAGGTGGCAGGCTTGCACCAGCCATTTAATCCGGCAGTGTTGAACCTGATCCAGATGACCGCGGATGCTGCCCACATGGCGCAGATTCCTGTTTCCATTTGTGGCGAGATGGCAGGACAGCCTCTTGCGACATTATTGTTGATGGGTCTGGGATTGGACGAGTTGTCCACCAGTCCTTCACTTGTTCCCGAGGTGAAGAAGTTGATTCTCTCGAGCACAATGGTTGATGCGCGAAAACTGGCAGAAGAGTCATTGCGGATGAATACGGCTCCGCAAGTTCGTGAACATTTGTTGGAATACATGAAGTCCCGGTTCAGCAACCTTCCAATCTGGTTCGAGCCGGGAACCTGATTTTGGCCTGAAGAAGCATCATACAATATTGGAGAGAGAAAAGATGGGAGACTTTGTCTTCAGCAGTGAATCGGTAACCGAGGGTCATCCGGATAAGGTCGCGGATCAGATCAGCGATGCAATTCTGGATGCGATTCTCGGGGAGGATCCGTTCGGTAGAGTTGCTGCCGAAACGTTTGTCACTACTGGGCTGTGCCTGGTAGGTGGCGAGATCACCACAGAGACTTACGTAGATATCGCGACCATAGCTCGTAATGTGATACGCGATATTGGCTATGTTCATTCGGACATCGGTTTTGACGCTGACACTTGCAGCGTTCTAACCTCCATTGACCAGCAGGCAACTGATATTGCTCTGGGGGTGGATCGTGCTGGTGCCGGTGACCAGGGAATGATGTTCGGCTATGCCTGTACGGAGACGAAAGAGCTGATGCCGATGCCGATCTCCCTGGCTCATAAATTCACGCGGAAGCTCGCAGATGTGCGTAAATCAGGCGAGATCCCCTGGCTCCGTCCGGATGGCAAGGTCCAGGTGTCAGTTCGATATGAAGATGATCGGCCGGTGGAGATAACCACCGTCGTACTCTCCACTCAGCATGCGCCCGATGTCAAACAGGCAGATGTTGAAGAGGCTGTTTGGGAAAAGGTGATTAAGCCGGTACTTCCTGACGGAATGTATGACGAGAAGACTTTAGTGAAGCACATCAATCCAACTGGTCGTTTTGTGCAGGGTGGCCCGAAGGCTGATGCCGGACTCACTGGACGCAAGATCATCGTTGATACTTACGGTGGATATTCACCACATGGTGGTGGTGCATTCAGTGGCAAGGACCCGACAAAGGTGGATCGTTCAGGTGCGTACATTGCGCGTTGGGCTGCCAAGAACGTGGTTGCGGCTGGTTTGGCGGAACGTTGTCAGATCCAGGTTGCCTACGCTATTGGTGTTGCTGAGCCAGTTAGTCTTTACGTGACTACCTATGGAACGGGAAAGATCCCTGAAGCAGAGATATCTGCCTTGTTGGGTAAGGAAGTGGACTGGACGCCGGCTGGCGCCATTGATACTTTGAACCTGCGTCGCCCGATCTATCGGAAGACAGCCTCATATGGACATTTTGGCCGTGAGAACGAAGGGTTCCCGTGGGAAGATGTCAGCTCGTTGGCTCCGTTACTGCAGAGTTCTTTGAAGTAATTGATAAATATGGAGTCTTATTGTTGTATTTAACCGCAGTTTTTTGTAGTTTTGGGGACTGCGACAGATTGAGGAAAGAGATACGTGAAACCGAACGAATGTGATGTTCGCAGTTTAGAGCTTGCTGATGAGGGTTTGCGCCGGATTCGTTGGGCGGACAACGACATGCCGGTGTTGGAGCAGATCCGTGAAGAGTTCCGCATGAATCAGCCACTGAAAGGTATGCGCATGAGCGCCTGCCTTCATGTGACCGCAGAAACCGCTAACCTGGTCCGCGCATTGCAGGCTGGTGGGGCGGAGATAGTGCTGTGTGCATCCAATCCGCTATCTACGCAGGACGATGTCGCCGCAAGCCTGGTACGTGATTTTGACATCCGGGTGTACGCTGTTCATGGAGCGTCTAACGAAGATTATTACGCTCATCTGAACGCGGCAGCCCAGCATAAGCCACACGTGACAATGGATGACGGCTGTGACCTGGTTACCTTGATCCACGAGAAATACCCGGATTTGATCGAGAATATGGTCGGTTCATTGGAAGAAACGACGACCGGTGTGATTCGTCTCCGCGCGATGGAGAAGAGTGGTGCTCTCAAGTTACCTGTGATCGCGGTCAACGACGCGAAGACAAAAAATATGTTTGATAACAGGTATGGTACCGGCCAGTCCACTTTGGATGGTATCATTCGGGCGACTGACATCCTGATTGCTGGAAAGACGATTGTGGTTGTTGGCTATGGCTGGTGCGGTCGTGGTTTTGCTGATCGTTGCAAGGGTATGGGTGCAAACGTCGTGGTAACCGAAATCGATCCGGTCAAGGCATTGGAAGCTGCGATGGACGGTTTCCGGGTCATGACGATGGATGAGGCAGCCGAGGTTGGCGACCTGTTCTGCACCTTGACCGGTAACAAGCATGTCATCCGTGGCGAACATTTCGCGAAGATGAAGGATGGGGCTATTGTTGCCAACAGTGGTCACTTCGACATCGAGATTGACATTCCGGCGTTGAATGATATGGCGAAATCGGTGCAACGTGGTGTCCGTGGAAACGTTGATGAATACGTTCTCGACAACGGCAACCGGGTTTTTCTTCTAGCTGAAGGTCGCTTGATCAATCTGGCGGCGGCTGAGGGTCATCCCGCTTCGGTGATGGACATGAGCTTTGCGACGCAGGCTCTTGCGAGTTCATATGTAACTGAAAATGGCAGCAAGCTTGAAGCGAAAGTGTATGATCCACCGTCAGAAATCGAAGATCGTGTCGCTGGTCTCAAGTTAACAGCGATGGGTCTCGAGATCGACTCGCTCACTGAAGAACAAGTGTCATATTTGTCGGACTGGCAGGAAGGCACCTGATAGCCGGAGTTTTTGGGGGGTGTCAATAGATTGTGATTGAACCGGCCATATGATTTGGCCGGTTCAGATACACATCATGACGGGAGGAAACTGTATGGCGTCGGCAAAATGGATCAGTCGCGGGAAACGTTGGATGACTCTTGCGATTGTAGCTGTCCTGGGTCTGGTTATGCTTCGATGTTCGTTACCCACAGATCTTGGCATGCCAGTTTGGGACATACCTTTCACAATATCATTCAACACTGAGACCTACACGCTAAGTGACCTGCTGTCCGACTCTGCTGAACTCGCAGATAGTGGATTTGGATTTCAGTTAGGTGATGACGGTGAGATGGTATTCACCTTGCTGGGAACGATAGATTCCTCCGTTGTTGAGCCGGAAGATTTGACCCTGGATGACAATGAGTCCATCACGTTTGATACTCCGACAGACACCATCAAGATCCGACTGGATCTTGCGTTGGAGGAATCCTACGGGTTGGACGATGTATTCGGCTCGCTGGGTCTGCCCACGAATTACCCGGACGGTCAACAGGTAGTACTCCCGGCCAACTGGTCATTACAGGGTAATGGTTCCGACGACATAGAGTTCGCAGAGTTGGATTCAGTGAATTATATCCACGCTGTCGGTGGGTGGATGAGTCTGACTCTTCACAATGACACCGATATAGATTTCAGCGATTTTGAAGTTCAGTTGTTGAGACGAGACGTGAATGACCACTCTGATTTTCTTGACCTGGTAACACTTGATTATGGTCAAGTCCGTGGGGATAGTACGCGTAGGAGAAGCTACTTCCTGGCGGATGACACCTTAACCTCAGTGATTCGCTTGAGATTGAATGCCGAGGGTAATCCACAGACAATAACCGCGTTCCATGACGACGCTTTGTATTTCACCATGGAAATCGGAACCTTGAAGGCTGATTTTGCGGAAGCAGTAATCGGTCCTCAGGATCCGGTGACAGAGTCCGACATCATCTATCTGAACGACGATTTCTGGGTCAAGGAAGCTGTTGTTGACGAAGCATACATCGAGTATGAGGTTACCAACGAAACCGATGTCAACACGATGATAACGATGACCTTCCCCAGGATGTTTACGAATGCGGAAGATGATATCCCATTTTCGATGGAGTTCGATATGGCCCGCTCTCGTCCCGGCGAACCTGCTGTAGTGGAGACAGGTCAAATCGACATTTCCGGGATGGTTGTACGCTATGATGAATTGCCAACTGAGCTGGGGACCAACCAGACGTTCGAGATTCAGACAACTACGACCATTATTGGCAGTGGCGAGATATCGCCAGGAGTCCCTGACTTCTCGCTCATACGCGTGGGCGATTCAGTGACCAGTACATTCACGCTTAGCGATTTGATTCTACTTTCATCAAATGGTGTGCCACGATCTCTCACTTATGAGTCAGATCCTGAGACCATTGAGATCGACATGTTTGGTGACAACGAACAGCTTCAGGAGGATTTTGCCCAAAAGATCCTGCTGCAACAGGTGCAATTGATCATCAATGTTGAGAAAACTGTTGATGCCCCGATTCGTTTCGAGTTGGATATTGAGGCGACCAACCACAATTTGGGATTGTCGGTCGATACGACGATTGTGGACACCCTGGAGCGGAATGAGGAACAACTGATAATTAACAACATCGCCAACCTGATCAACATTGTCCCGGACGAGTTTTCCATTTCCGCTCTTGTAACCACAGGTTACGAGGTCTTCGGCATACCGGAAGTACCTTACTCAATGGAACAGGGCGACTACATCCTGCCCTCATACCGGATGGAAGCTCCGATTTCACTTCTAATTCCGGAAGACACACAGTTGAGACCGGATGTGCAGGAATTCGAGGAGCCGATTGATGAGGGAGTGAACAGGTTACGACTAAAGACCATCCTGGAGAACACCATTCCCACCAGTGGTTCACTTTACCTGATGGCGGGAAAGTTCGCTAGCGAGCAGGGTGCGATAGATTCGTTGGTGTTCGATAATTTCCAAGTGTATGGTCTGACTTTCGATTTGAATGGTGAGATACCCGAACCACTCCATATCAGTGCTTCCCCCATAGATAGCGATGGTCGCCCTACGGGTGTATTTATCGACACCCTGTATACTGAAATCCCGAACCACCTGGTAGATCTTTTCTCAGAGGAGGGAGTGTTCACACGGCAAGTGCTTGTCTTGCGGGCGACGGGCGACACCCCAATTGTAGTCAAGGCTGAGGATTATCTCAATGTGACTGTTGTTGGTGAAGTTCAGATCTCCATAAACGAAGAGTGAGGAGCGGAACGATGACAACACGTGCAAGAATTCTCGTGCTGGCGTTCACGTTTCTCGCCAGCTTGCCCTTGACAACAGCATACGCTTTCAACCCTGTTCAAGCTCGTGATATTTCAATGGGGATGACTTCGGCTGCTGATGCAATTGGTGTCCGGGTTGTGGGGCAGAACCCGGCCTTTCTGGCCCTTTCGGACCAGCCCGGTATCACAGTGTCTTTACCTGTGCTGAGTATGGGTTTCCGTTTTGGGAACAACGCATTCTCCAACACGGATATCTCCGATTATTTCCAGGATGGCAAATACTGGACTACCGGGGATCAGGAGTATCTCGCTGGACGGGTGGCTGGTGACGAGTTGTCTTTCACCAGCGATATATGGATGAGATTGATTGGTGTCAGTTTTCCTGCCAAATACTTGGACATCGCGTTTACGTACGATATGGGCATGAGTGTTGATGCGGATATCGACGAAGATCTCACTGATTTGTTGTTGCTTGGAAATTCGCTCGATGACCTTGGTGAGAGAAAGAGCTTTAACAACACCGATTTCTCCAGCATTCTACTCTCACGTATCGGCGTGACCTTCGCCAAATCGTTCAACTACGCGGAGGAAGTCACCTGGTTGGATGAACTCACTGCTGGTGTCACCTTCAACTACTTCATCGGTCATTCGTTCTTCGACATCGTGAATATGGAAGGCGATCTCCTGACCGAACAGGGTAACACTTCATCGCACGCCTACTTTGAAGTTGTCGGGGCTGGCCAATTGAGTAGTAATGAAGAAGACGATTTTTACGGTGACAGCTTTGTCGCCGGTGGTGGTGTCGGCATTGACCTTGGTGTTGGTGGGAAAATCCTCGAAGGTCGTGGAACAGTTGGGCTCAGCATCATCAACCTGGTCAACCAGATGTCCTGGACGGATGGTCGTCGAGCTGTCTACGGTTACGATCTGGACGGTATACAGCTGAGCGGGATGAATAACGACGATTTCTTTGAGGAGAACTTCAACCCGGTTGACTCATTGTTGAGCGAGTCGGAAGACCTGAATACTGAATTGCCGCGTCTCTTCAAGTTGGATGGTGCATATTTGCTGAACGACCGGATCACCCTGACAACCGGCTTGGCTTTTCAATTCACCGATGCAATCGGATCAGATGCATTTGTGCGCTGGGGTACTGGAGTAGAGTATCGTACGCTCGACTGGCTGGCCCTGCGTGGCGGTCTCAGCTTCGGTGGACGTTCAGGATTCGCGTTTGGAACGGGTTTCGGTCTTCGCTTCGGGTTCTGGCAAACTGACATCGGTTTCGGCTGGGAGCGGGGAATGTTCAACGCTGCAAAGGGGATCCGTTTCGGCATGAACACGGTGTTCGTATTTGACGCCATGTCGAACAGCGAGGTGAACACGGTCTCTGATAAGTGATGCTTGTCGAAAGTGACATGAGATTCAGATTTCCCAATACACCCGGTCAAAAGGCCGGGTGTTTTCGTTGCTGGCTACTGGCTGACATCAACCATTGGTTGATCAGCGCTGGAGATCGGAAGAGCACACGTCTGAACTCCAGTCACACTGATATATCTCGTATGCCGTCTTCTGCTTGAAA
>CAJVXH010000032.1 GCA_913009835.1 uncultured bacterium | reverse complement strand
CGACGCTCTTCCGATCTCGACACTTGTTGATATACTCAGGGATTCAGATCAGCCAGTCTTTCTTTTTGCATCAGGGCAGAACATAGATCGTCTGGTTACCGCCTTCCGTGCCTGCAAACAAACCGAAAGAACGTTGGTGACAGATCTCTACACAGCCTATATCCTGGACAAACTGAAAGCCATTTCAGATTCGTTGCCCCAAGCTGATTGGGATTGTATTCGAGTTAAGTATTGGAAGGCACATGCTGGTTATCTTGTCGCTGCTGACCAGAAACAATTCCTCTTCAAAATAAAGACGAGTCGTATTTCCATGGATGAGCTGAAGACACTGGCTCCAAAGACGCTTTTCCTGTCACGTGATAATGCCACATTCAAACAGCTTATGAAGCACCTGCCCCAGGACACGAAGCCCAGATTGTTCTGGTCCATGTGGAACGGTTACCTCAAGAAAAGCCGCAATGTCAAACCATACGCCGATAAACATGGAATACCCATCGAACATCTACACACCAGCGGGCATGCAACCGTAAATGATCTCAAGCGGTTAGCGGTAGCTATTCAACCGAAACTGACTATACCGGTCCATACTTTTCACCCTGAGAAATTCTCAACTATCTTTAGTGATGTTTTGAAGCTTGCCGATGGGGAAACGCTGAATCTCTAGCTGTCGACAGCCAAAGGGATTGCTTCAATAAGGCAGTTTGTCCAAAGCTTCATTGCGGTGGGATTCCGCAAGGTGGGAATAGATTTCGGTAATCTTAGTGGTGCTGTGGCCTAACAGAGATGCGACTGTGCGCATGTCGACGCCTGCCATCACCAGGTGCGATGCAAATGTATGACGGAGCAGGTGAGGTTTGATCCGGATAGATTCAGGGATACCCTCCACAGTCCCATTCATCTTCGCCAAGCGTGTGCTGATGTGTGATGCCTTGCCGTGGAAACGCCAGAACACATGTTCGTGACCTTGCCTGTCGTCTTTCAGCTCGTCGAGAAGATCACGAAGCGCATGGCGAATGGGGAAATCGCGTCGGAGTTTCGTCTGGCTGCGTTCCTGGCCGAGATACAGGAAGCCCCGCTTGTAATCGACCTCAGACCACTTCAGGTCTGTTGCTTCACCACGACGCGCGCCGGTCAAACTGTAGAATCGAAGCAGACGGTGGACGTGTTCACCCCACCGATTCTTCGCAGCTTCCAGCAACGCATCGAGCTGTTCAACCGTGATGAATTCTAGGTAGTCTCTTCGAGTCCGGTTGACGTACGGTTCAATCCCTTGGAAGGGGTTCTGCTTCAAAAGGCCATGGTGTTTGATGCCACGATTGAACAACGCTTTTAGTTGCCGCAGGTGCATATTAGTTGTGTTGGTGGCGTAGCTGAGTTCGCTAGCGCAGTGTGCCAGATATTCCTCGGCTAGACGGCGTGTGACCTTGGTGATCGGGATGTCGCCAGCGAATTCAATGAACCGCATCACGATTCCACGGTTGAGTTCGATAGTTCGCGGTTGCAGCCGGTGCTGTGCCCATTTGTGGTCGATGGTCATCAGTTCAGAGATCTTCGTTGGCGTTCGACGCCCGACTTCTTCGGCAGGATCGAGACCCATCGCCAGCATTGAATCAAGTTTTGTCTTTCGTTGGTCTGCCACACGTTTACTAGTTAGACCGATCTTGATGGATTTTTGATTGCCATCACGGTCACGGTATTTGTAACGCCATGTGGTTCCATTGCGCACAGCACGACCTTCAAGAGAAGGCATGAGTTGCTCCTTTAACTGGGAAATGTTCAGTGGCTGAAGGCCACACTTGGACACGATCATGCTGATGGGTTTAATGCAATGACTTCTTAGGAATGCACCGACATTTAATGGTGAGTGGGTTGGTCTAGGCGGCCAGATCGAGTGGTGTGCGATGTTCGATGTGATCTTCTACGAATGTTTCTAAATCTGCTGGTCGGAAAAACACAGATCGTGGCGCCGGCCGGACACATTGCAGCTGTCCGCGTTGGACGTAGTTCATCACGGTCTGGCGAGATACTGACAGCATTTCAGCCGCCTCAATAAGGGGGATTAAAAGACGGCGGAAGGATGCCTTATTCTTGGAATCAAGTGCTGTTTTTGATCGATTGTTATTGATCATTGTACTTCCTTTCATCTATTGTTGTGTTAACATTTTAAGCTGCGACGCTGGCCGCAATTTGCTCATGTGCAACTGCGGCAGCCTTTTCAATCTTCGACTTCCAATTTGCACCATAGGCATCACGAAGTTCGTTGGAATCATACATCTCCAGTAATCCCTCGGCGAAACAAGTGAATCGTCCTGGCATAGCTGAGGGTAAATTGACTGACCATGTAGTAGCGTGTTCACCTTCAACACCAAGACTCATTACCTTAATTAAACCCAGTTTGTCACGAATTATCTTTCTGTACTTCGTAGCGGTCCCTCTGCTGCACTCTAAAGCATGTCTGAACCACACATGACTCAGCTCGACGTCGTCACGACCGTGCGTGTTTACCTCATATTTCGCACAGCTCAAGAATCTACTCACCAGTTGCTTTTCATGGAACTTGAGGTCCAACTCATGAAGGAATTCGATGTCAATGTCCGTTAGTAGGGATGGAACAGCTTTGTCAGCTCTAGGACGAGTGAAGATCTTGATGTAGTACTTGATGTCATTGTCGATTTTCGACACGCGACCATTATTGATGTCATCGGAATTCCCGTTGTGCTTAGCCTCCATGAAATTCGAAATCAGCCTGTACGTCTCCTTTTTGGTTTTCTCATGCTTCAGTATATGGTAGCGGACAAGCGCCTTAATGATGTGGCGACGCGTGCCTTTAGCTTCGATGCCGTTTTCCAGCGCTCTTTCCGCTACGGGGATAAACCACTCTGGCTCACCATTATTGGTACTAGAAAAAGAAAGGGAGGGGGGATTCAGGGGGGTGGTGTTGTAAGGGGGGATGGCCGTCGGAGAAGTGTAGGAACCACAAGGACGTTCAGAGTGACCCGTCAATGTTTGGCAGGCTTCGGAAGAAAGCCTGCCAATAGAGGCGCCCGTTGAGAATGTATCTCCAACACCATCCTTCTGATACAGCCATGAAGTGTACCATCCGAGTTGATCAACAGGAACTGTATGAGTGTGAACGAAGTCCGCAAGATAGTCGAGCTGGTCTGACAAAGTATGAGCAACGGGTTCATAAGTATCATGATCAAGAATGAACGACCCAGCACCTAAGGGTAAACGTAAAGCATTCTTTTCTTTTCCTGTAGAGTGTTCGATCCATCCATCCGAAAGCGTAATACCACCCGCAGCCATTGCAGAACCAATTGCCGCTTTGATATCCAAAACAGGGAGCGGCGCATCGATAAAGATATAGACGTGAACACCAGACGAGTCAGATGATCGAACCAATAAATAATCAGGATTGTCAAGAACATCAAGAACTTGTTGAACGCGATCATACGTGGGATGAACTTTACCAATACCAGGGTCATACATATCAGCACAGTCGATATCAAAAACGATAAAGTCTGTTACCTTACCCCACGGAACTCCCAAGATATATTCTTGTGTTAAATGCATTAATAATTCTCTATCAGTACCTTTATACCTAGTTTCATACCATTCTTCATAGTAAAGACTATTCTCAACGCATTTTTTATATATCCACCCATAAACAGGTCTATATTCCATAAAATGAGACTTATATAAACTTAAATAATATTCATTAATACCTGTAGCATGATAACGATCTTTCTTAGATGCAATACTTGGTTTAATACCATTAGAATAGCCAGGAATAATCGACATATATTTCCCTAAATTTATTAATAGAACTAAAAGTATGGATAACGATATATCTCTGTTTATAATAGTTACTCCACATCGCACCAGTTATTCGAACACACTTAACTAAAAGAATAGCTAAAGCCTTTTAGAATACTAGGTTAACGATTATAAAATAGGAACAGTATTAGCCATAATGGTTTTGATTTTATGGATCAATGGATGGTATATCATAAGGCCTGCGGTTGAGGTTGTACTTACAGACTGATGGATCTATTCAGTCATGACGATCACAGGTCGAATGGATCGGCGATAGAACGGCTATAAAAGGCCTGTGATCAACGAGCAGCACAAAACAAGTGCCATATCACCACTCTGTTCACGATAAGCCTTCAGAAGCAGTATACCAGCTTTGAATTTGTTTTCTTGGTAGGCGGGTAATCAGATTAATGAAAAGATGGAAGATGAACTGAATACTGTTTCTGAAGTACTAAGGCAGCAGCTGAGTCAGACTACTTAAGAAAGCAAATGGATGATTCCGTTAGAAATAGAATCCCTAATCGCGCAGTCCCGCATTTAGATACACGGTTACTCCACATTCCCTTGCAAATATCACACGTGAGAGACCAATAGCGGCTCTCATTAGCCTAATTGTGAATAATTAGCAATGCTAAAGTCCGTTTTGGTGATCTATCAATCAACTATTCTTCAAGTAGCACGTATCCCCTACAACACACCCTCCACATTGCCATCCCGGATTCGCTGGGAAGGCGCCTGATACGACAGCATGTATGATGTCTGCGGCCAGGCGGACGAATTGAGTATCACTGTCCGGTGTGCGTGTGGTGAAGAGTTGTATAAATGCCGGAGTCTTTGTTTTCATCAGTGCGTCGATGCGCAGTAAAACTGTTTCATCGGCATGGACAATCCCGAGCTGACGCGCAGCATAGGCGTACGCTGAGAGTTGTAGATCAATTGCTAAGTCCTGTTCTGACGGACGCCGCGCCATAGTCTTGCTATCTGCAATGACGATGTTTCCTGCATTGTCGGCTTCTATTAGATCGATTCTGCCAACCAGATCAACACCCAGCACCTCACCGCTGTCTTTGAAGAGCAACGGTACCCTGAAGTCATATTCAATGGCCATCACGTTCTGTGGGCGTACCTGATCATGAAACGTTGCAACAAGATCCTTACCCATATTCTTAGCTGGTTCTGGGTCATCAACATCAAGTCTTTTGCCGTCAGTTTCTGTGCGCCAGGATTCTTCGAACACATCGTGCATGTCAGAAAGTGAAAGGCGCCGCCCATCCATCCACGTCTTGTAATACACTTCGATGGCTTCATGCACCGCGATCCCCAGCACCATAGCCGAGGGCTGGAATGCCCATGGCGTTTTGAGCACATACTGAAGTTTGAATTTCTGGGGGCAGCTGAGGTAACACTTGATCCTGCTGGCGCTGAGATAGGGTAATTCGTAATCCATGATAATCTCCCCTATCCGCAAGCCGAACATGTGACCAGTAGTATTAAGAGAATGATGATTGCCAAGATGATTCCTGCCGGGCCGATACCTTCTGAAGAGTTTTCAGAATCTGCACCTGCGACAAGTATGGCGAGCACGATTAACACAACAATGATGGTAGTCATGTGGATTCCTTTCAAGTAAAAGGGCTGGTTCACTTGTGGTGAGCCAGCCCTTTCTGATAACGAGTTGTAGTTACGCTGCCAACAAATACTTCATCACGCGACGGTTTGTGTTATCAGCGTTGTGAGAATTATGCTTTGTGAGAACATCGGTAAATCCGTTCAGAAGTCCCCATGCATCATCGTCAGCGATAGAATCGAAGACTTCAGCGCGTAACGACATTGGCAGCTTCAATTCTCTGAAGACACCCTGAGTGTCTGCGCGAGTAATCGGAACATCGATCATCGAGTTTAGACGCCGTGACAATGGTTCGAGCTGTTGGCCGAGACGCCGCACCTTCTCTGCAGCGAATTGTAATTCTTCAGCAAAATCGTCACAGTTAATGTGCCTGAACTTGAATCCGCCCAACATCCAGTCAACCATCATTCCATTGCCACAAACGAGGCGCTGAGCGTTGAACGCCACCCCGACAGTGGTGGATCCGTCGTAGGAGTTCACGATATCAAACGTCAGATTGACAATGTCATCCACTCGAGGTTCTACAACCAGATTCGGTAGAACCCACCTATGACGAAAGCGTTTGCCATCGAAAATGTGGCCACCGTCCTCGAACGGCATATCCGTGCGGGACAGCACATCTTCGGCGATTTGGCTGACGATCTCGTTGGGAACGAGCTGGTAGGAGCTGGACACGGTTCCGACTTCGAGTGGGCCGGTGTCAGTGGTCAGCATAACTGCATACCGACTTGACGCACTGCCGTCCGGCATGGACAGCGGAACTTTGGTCACTGGGACAAATGGGTCGGAATACTGCACGGCCTTGCGTGGCATACGAATCCTCCTTCTGCGATTAAGCAGAGTTCTTGGTTGCCGCTGGTTGCGGTTGTGGATTACTGCGCTTGGTTACATCGAGAGAGTGCTGTGTACGAGTAGGATCAGGTACCGATGAGAGTGATCAGTTCATCGGCTTGTGCGGGAGTGAGTTGGCTGAGGACGACTCCATAGGTGTTGTTCGACAACTTGATAACGTCTTTCTGTGGGATACCCAGGTCACGTGCTGTCTGGACAATGCGAGCGATCTGTTCATTGCCGATTCGGTGAGATTGTTGACGTCCGTTGGCATGTGGGTCATCATCCATGCCCCGATGTTTTCCCAGCCCGTTCTGCTGACTGCGGAATCCCCCATTGCCATTCGCCTGACCATTGTTGTTAGTCTTAGTAGACCCACCATTCTTGCCATTTACAGGAGCGCTATCGGAATATAGATAGAGCGCAACACCAGCGAGGCTGGCACACTTTTTCAATGCGTCACTTGCTGCGGATTTAAGGTCATCGCCGATGTTAACGACTTCACCCGTGTCGCGATGTCGTGTGATTCTGGAAACACCGTACTGTTCGCGGTGGGTGTCCCCTATGGACAACCGACCGCGCACGACCACATGTTCAGGTTCGATGTCCATCGTTTGGATTGTGTAGCTCCATCGACCGTCAAGAGCTTCGTTTAAACGCTGAATTACGGTTGCAGTTTCGACGTAATCCAGCGACTTGCCGAAATTCCCTTTCCGTTGCTTGACCAGCTCAGGTGGGAATGGTGCTGCCAATTCTTTGAATCGATCTTCCATGGTGCTGCTCCTTTGTGTTATGTCCGGAATGGACAATTGCGAGTAGTACTGCTTGCCAGTTGGATTAGTTATCTTGAACGTGAGAAACACAGTTGTGAATCGACTACTAATTAGTGCAGGGGGTAGCTGTGGCGGACACGATCTATCTGCTTCAGGACGGTGGAACGTTGCAGGAAATGACAATGGCGTCATACGATTCAGAACTGGTTCTGCAGGAATTGCTGGAACGGTATCCGGATCTGCTTGCTGGCGCAGAGATTGATCAAACGACACCAAGACGTTGGCTTCTGGTTCGTAGAGAACAAGGTGTTGCTGACCACGAACAGGGTGGATCACGTTGGGCGGTTGACCATCTGTTTCTCGATCAGGATGGTGTGCCAACACTTGTAGAAGTGAAACGCAGCAGCGACACTCGTATTCGACGGGAAGTCGTTGGTCAAATGCTTGACTACGCAGCGAATGCTGTCGTCTACTGGCCGGTAGAGGATATTCGTCGGGAGTATGAAAAACGTTGTGTAAATGAAAGCCTGGAACCCATAGATGAATGGCAGCAGCGACTTGAAACCGAGCTAGACTATGATGACTACTGGGCGCAGGTAGAGACAAATCTCAGAGCAGGCAGGATTCGGATGTTATTCCTTGCCGACGAGATTCCCCGTGAATTGCGGAGGGTGGTAGAATTCTTGAACGAGCAAATGGATCCTGCGGATGTGTTGGCGGTTGAGGTGAAGCAGTATGTCGGTGAGGGGTTAAAGACACTTGTTCCGCGGCTGATTGGTCAGACCTCTGCTAGCGAAGTAAAGAAAGGAAAACCCGGCAAACAGTGGGATGAAGAGATGTTCTTCACCGATTTGAAGGCGCGACATACTGAGTCTGCCGTCAAAGCTGTGCGGCGATTGTACCAGTGGTCACAATCTCATTTTACGATCTTATGGGGACGAGGAAAACAGGATGGATCGTTCGTTCCGAGCATTAAGATCGACGGGATCGGTCACAATCCTTTCGCTGTTTTTTCAAGCGGTCAGTTCTATCCATATTTCGAATTCATGAAGCAGAAGGAACAGTTCAAGGAAGAGAATGTGCGCCGCCATATGCTAGAACGATTAAATGAGATCCCCGGTGTACAGCTTCCATCAGATGGAATAGACCGTCGACCGCCCATAATGCTGGATGTGCTTGGTGAAGGTGATAACGTTGAACTGCTGATTCGAATCTTCGAGGAGGAGTATCTGTCGCGTCTGGGGAAGCAAAGGTAATTTGTTGAAGATTACTGTTTTTCCGGCGTTGTCTCAAAGTGTCTCACAGCGTCTCATGATTCAGTTACAATTGGCTTTAACATGAGATTCATAGATCGGAACCTTAGTCAAACCAGCGAGATAGGCAAGGCAACTAATTCACCTATGCGAATACGCGCATATACTAGGGGTATTGAGGCGAGTCATTACCCAGCGCGTGAGCGCATGATTGTGCTGGATCGAATGTGAACACGCAACGCCTGCAAGGCGCGTATACATCCACGGAATGGAAGGTCAAACTGGGATGGTTAGCCTGGCTGGTAGTCAACGACTAGTTACGAGCGGGTTCCGCGACGAACCAGCTCGGTGACGTTGGCATCATGAAGATCGACCTTCCGCGCAGATTGACACGTGCGGTGAATGACAAGCCTTCAAGGATACTTCCAAACATCATATGATCTTGCGGAACACTACCCAGATACATCTCTTCAACAAAGAATCCAACACCGTGTTCAGGGCGTACCCGTGTACTGATCGTGATGTCATCGAGATCACTTAAGCTGCGCACCGCTTCACGGAATGCAGCGACGTCATTGTTGTGAGAATGAACCCCACCGACCAATGGAATGACAACGGAATCGCCTGGTGTAACCATTGAACGCGGCTGGTCAGTGTGCAGGTTATCGGTGGAGTCTTGCTTGCTAGTGACTGGATCATTGCTGGCACTCACCTGACATACCGGTAAGGGCAGCCTGGCAGTTTCCGCGATCAATTCCGCCATTTCCTTGTCGAAGCAATGAAATGCCGCACTGCCCGTTGAATCGGCCCGGCTGCCATGCACAACATGCCACAAAGCGACAGCCCACGCCCTGCGTTCTTCCAGCTTCGATTGACACCAAGCTCGCAGGAACGACAGTGGTCCTTCCAACTCTTCTTGAGATGGATTCGGGTGCTTTTTCAGGATGCTGGCTATCCAGCGATTGAAAACCTGCACAACAGCAGCCGCTTCTTCGACCAAGTCCAACGCGCGCGGTTCTTTCCAGATCGGCAAACTGGTCTTGAAGTGCATCAACGGGCGAGTTGTTGGCAGGTTGTGAGTCCACGCTGCAACAACACGATTGTATTGCCGAACCAACGCACTTTCCCCTTCAACCGGTTTTGCGTACCGATCGAACAGATCACGATCGTTCTTCGCATCGACGATGAATTGTGGGATAGCCAGCGCTGAGTCTTCAAGTAGATTACGGTCGCCACGTGTGGACCACTTCAGGCTTTGGACTTCACTTTGCAATGCTGCTGAAAGACATGATATCCGGTCCTGCTTACCGGCATGTAGAGCTCCAGCAATCGCATATGAAAATGTGCCAATCGCCCCGCCAAGGCTTTCGACAGCGATAGCAGGTAGAATCTGAATGGGATCGTTCCGACGTTGTTTCGAGGGGACATCTTGACGTCTGTACTCTGGAAACCAGTCTGGTGACGTCACCGCGTCAACAACAGCAGGCTGGGTGCAAATAGTGAACTGGTCGCCGTCATAATCTCCATCCAACTGACCGCAGTCTACCTCGTTCACGAAAATTGATCCTGCAGGTGCGTCAGCAACCGCATCAGGTTCGTTCCAAACGGCAATGAAGCTATGAGGGTCGCGAATAGGATACCGACTCAGCACCGCAGGTCCAGCCGGCAAGTCACTTGCGCAGACGACACCTTCTGGTAGCCCAGGAGTCCACGCCCCCATCCTACCTTCCAATTCAATCCCACCACCAAGCGCGAGGTCCACAAAAGACCGGCGCATCATCTGACGAAGCTGACGTTGCAGCCAGGGGTGGTCAGGTTCGATTCCAGCTTCCAGGAACAGCTCACACTTCGAACGTGCTGGGTCGAGTTTGTCACCATGCATCAATCCTAGAAAACGAAGCGCAGCTTCCCGATCAGACAAGGCCTCTTTTATCACATCCAGACGATGCTCAGCAACTGGCCAGACAGCTTCCAATGTTTCATCATCAAACCATTGCGCATAGGTGAATGAGCTCCGGTAGCGTCGTGTCCTGGCAATGTCACGCACGCCAAACCAGCACGTCCACAAGCCGTCTGGGGGCGTCCCAGCGCCTTTGATCATAGACTTTGGTAGTATGAAGTCCTTGTCCATCTCACGAGGCATACAGGTGCCCTTTCCCAGCCACTGTGCGCCAGGTTGATCACCTACGAACCTTACTTGAATCTGACGCTTGGGCAGATTCATTCGACGCAGGAATTCATGCGAGACGAACCCCATACCATCGGCTGTGTCCTGTTCGCCATCTTCCACAACCATGCCACGTACACCTTCGAGATGATGCACGCCGTGATGACACCCGCTGAACAGCACACCGCAATATGCGAGCGCTTCCTGAGAGCTGCTAAAGAACGGATGCAAGCGATCCCGAACTGTGTCGGTCGCCAGCCAGACATTGCCTTTCTTCAGACTGCTTGATGCACCGAGGATCTTGTGCGTCTTGCCACGATGCTCCAGTCCGCCACCGAGCAACGTTTCACACGATGCGCGCCATCGGTCATCTGGCCCGTCGTCGGGATACCTGAGCTGTACCCTCAACAGATCACCGGGTTCAACCAACTTAGCAGCGATCGTGTCACGTAAAGTCACCGCTGGCATTGGCTTGACCGAGCTTCCATCAAAGCTGTAGCTTGCGATCATCAACGAATGCACGTCTTGAGCAATGCTACGCGCGTTGGACATGGTTTGTTCTGAAACGTGGACGTTCATACTTCCTCCATTCAATTACCCGTGAAATGGAAAATCCCAACAATCTCCGGGCTGAGATTGATGGGCTTGAGATGCTAGAGGGGGGTGGGCGTGGAGAGATTCAAGATCCCCTGACAACCCCTCAATAGGTGTCCGGGAAATATTGTTGAAATTGGCTGTATAAGGCTGTAGTGTGAAATCGTTATGTTGACAGCTTGAACTTTGGGGAGTGGTTAAGGGTGAAAAACATATTCGAAATCTGTACGCCGCGTGACGATGTCCTTAAGGGAGATGTAAACAAGTCTGATTTCGCGGCTGATCTTGCCCAGGTACTTCGGGGTGACTCATCGAAAGAATACAGCGATGCAACAGTTTTCTTCGCCAATACACATCCCACAGAAGGTCTAAAAGCACTCCTATTCAATGTCTGTCGCCGTCTTTCAAAATCAGGTGGAGAAGCAAGCTCGATCTTTCGTCTGGACACCCAGTATGGTGGTGGTAAGACGCACGCATTGATTGCCCTAAGCCATGCGGCCAAGGGAATACAGAACGTACCCAACGTTGATGAGTTCATTGATCCTGAGCTCCTGCCAACGGAACCTGTACATGTAGCGGCCTTCGATGGAGAGAACGCGGATCCGTTGAACGGCCATTATGTAGGTGATGGTATTCGCGCATTTACGCCGTGGGGTGAACTGGCATACGCGTTAGCTGGAAAAAAAGGATATGAGTCTCTACGAAAGAGCGATGAGGAACGTGTAGCCCCTGGGGCTGAGACGATACGACAACTGTTCGACGGTCAGCCAGCATTGATTCTTCTTGACGAGCTTTCTATCTACCTGCGCAAAATCCATGGTCAGAAGGAAGCGGGACAGCTTACTCCATTCTTGACTGGTTTGTTCAAAGCTGTTGAGAGCTCTCCGGGTGTCGCGCTAGTATTCACCCTTGCCATAGGGAAAGAAGGCAAGGCAACAGACGCGTATTCAGAAGAAAATCTCTACGTCGCAAAGAAAATCGAAGAGGCGGAACAAGTTGCTGCTCGCAAGGCGACACTGCTTGATCCGACTGCAGAACACGAAACAGCTCAAGTCTTGCGACGAAGATTATTTAAGAGCATTGATGACGACACTGCGGAAGAAGTTGTTGAACAGTTCCAAGTACTATGGAGCAAGTATGCCGAAGATCTACCAACTCAGGGATCGGGAACGAATTGGCGTTCTGAATTCAGAAACGGCTATCCATTTCATCCCGCGTTGATGACTGTACTAACAGACAAGCTGTCCACATTAAACCGTTTCCAACGTGTTAGAGGAATGCTGCGACTACTCACCCGAACAGTCGCATTAATGTGGAAGGAAATGCCCAAAGATACCTATGCGGTTCAAGTGCACCATCTAAATCCCAGTGACGAACAGATCCGCAATGAAATAGTCACACGTCTTGGACTGAAAGACTTCGACCCAGCAATGCGGAACGATATCGCTGACCGTGATAGTGCTGCTCTTGCGCAGCATATTGACAAGAAAGAATTTGGCGGCATGTCGGCCTACGGGTCCTTCGCGGCGCGAACAATCCTATGGCATTCGTTCGCGTTCAATGAACAGTTGAAGGGATTAAGCCCCGAACAGCTTCGCTGGTCAATCCTAGCCCCTCTACTCGATCTTAGCTTCATCAACAAAGGGCAACAGATATTCACCCAGCAGAGCGCATTTCTTGATGATCGACCTGCAGTACCACTCCGGATTCAGACCGAACCGAATCTTCAGCGAGTAATCCAGAAACAGGAAGAACAAGTCGATCCTGGTGATGAACACGCCCAGCTCCGCGATAAAATTAAAGACATGTTCAAACAGGGACCGTTTGAATTGGTTCCCTTTCCTAGCGGACCTTATGAAGTTGATGATGACATCGGTTCGAACAAACCGAGATTAGCCATTCTAAGCTATGATGCGGAAACGGTTGAAGCTGAGCAGGTAGTACCAGAACTAGTAGAAAGAATCTTTAGTGAAAAGGGTAGCCACAACTCCTATCGCGACCTGAAGAACTTTATAGTATTTGTACTTGCCGCAGACAAGCTTGTCGAATCAATGCGCCAAAAGATGCGCCGCCGTCTTGCCCTGGAAAGCATCGTCAGGTCCACAGAACGGATGAATGAACTTGCCGAGCATCAGCAGCACAAAGTTCGTGAGCTCCACTTGCGGAGCGAAACGGACTTGGCTTCTGCAATACAGCAATGTTATCGCCACTTGTTCTATCCGTCACGGGGACATCGAGTGCCGGGTTCTGGTGTTGACATTGGTCATACTGCGTTTGATCTCGCAGCCAGTTCTGCGAGTCCTGGTCGTGGACAAGATGAAATTGTCAGGTCACTCAAGGATAATCAGAAGCTGTTGACCGATGAGCAAGAACCATTAGCTCCAAACTTCGTCCGGGATCACACCCCGCTTAAGAATGGCCACATCTCAACATTTGACCTCCGTCAGGAATTCAGAAAAGACACCAGCCTCCCTATCATGCTCGGCAACATGAATTTCCTATCTATGGTCCGTAAAGGTGTTGAAGATGGAAAGTTTGTCTATGTGAGCGGGGATCTGACATTCGGCCCCGGTGATTCTCCAACTGTTACGATCAAAATCGATCAGGAATCGTTCGTCTATACGATTGATGAAGCGAAGAAACTAAAGATCTGGCCACGTGAACCAGAACCTACACCGGATCCTGACCCGGGCGATCCGACTCTACCCAATGCAGATCCGCCTAGAGATCCTGTACCTAATGAACCGACACCCCCATCAGGCGTATGGACCTTCAACAAAGAGGACATTCTGAAGGCTGCGCTATCCCAACTCTGGGAAAGCGCACGTGCTAAGGAAGTAGAAGCGCTTGGGAAAATAACCCTGCGGTTCCTCTTTACGGAAGATGCGTTGAAGTCTGTCGAAGCCGTGAGTGGTATTCCCGGTGGGAAGAAAACTCTTGAACTAACCGGTGGATATGAAGTCGCAGGAGGGCCGGACGCAGGTGGCAGCGACGTGGCTATCGAGTTTAGTGGTCGTCTTGAAGATGGTAAAGCTGTACGTAACTTCCTCCGTCAGCAATTCCAAGGTCTTGAAGTGAAGGAGCTAAAAATGGAGTATCGGCTTTCCTTCCCTGATGGACTTTTAACCGATGAGGAAACCGCAGCGATTGTGACGAAGAAACTGAGCATCGCAGGATTGGGAGCGACGAAGGTCCATCTCACGGCGGAGGCAACGCGATGAGTCGTAAAACCAATGACGATATTATGTCTACCAACGGTTCCCACCCAGTCTACGAGCTGCGAGCAAAACAATTCGGACCATCTGATCTACAGCTTGAAGTCTGGCAGCTCCCAGCGGCGGCATCGCCACACCTGAAGCAGCCAAGACGCATCGCTGGACTGCGAGGGGGCAATCTGGATTTGATCCAACACCGCCTGCTTCGACAGTTATCCCATGAGGGTATTGACCCTGTGGGAATGATGCCGGGCGAACTTCGCCAGTTTGAACTAAGCGAACTGTCAGCCCTTCGTCTGGGACTGCTGTTTCGTACCCTAGCCCCTATGCGCAGTCGCCCTCGGATGGCTGCATGCACGGAAGGTATTGAGGAGATGGACAAGGAAGAAGCTGCCTACTGGCTCGGCATGGCCATGCATCGCAAGAAACCACGTCGCGTGCTGCAGGCGTTACGAGTACTGCTTGTGGATCCGAGCTGGCGCTGACAGCGTATAATGAACGATTGTTCACTCGTTTTGTGCAACACCATCAATCTAGGGTGAGGAAACCATGAAAAACACGAACGATCCCATCCTTGTTCTGCGCGCACGTGGTCCGGCTACAGAGCAGGGCCGCATTGCTCTCGATGATTTGTTGACGATCGGCAAGCACGTTCAGACAGCTGTCAAGCGCATTGCCCGTGTGTTGACCGGTGCTGACGATAGTCTCAAGAAAGGTCGGACACCAAAGACCATCGAGGAGAGCTGCACGCTTCACGTCGTCGCGATGAACAAAGCATGCTTCGAATTAGTTCTCGATCTGCCGCGAAACCATCTGGAGGCGATGGACCTCGGTGTTGAATCCGTCGAACACCTGCTGGCCGGTATGGATGCCCTCTCTGCTAACGGTCATGCTATGCCCACAGGATTCGACACGGGTGTGCTGCAGAGCCTGAGGGATATGGGCAGTGTGCTGGAACACGACATCGAGGAGATTGAATTCAACTCCCGGACAACACATGGTGCACAGCGAGTTAAAGTGAATCAGCGAGCACGAGAACGATTCACACAAAAAATTCGGGAGCCGATTTCGACCGAGCTGAGCATCGAAGGGCGGCTCCTGATGGCTGATTTTAATTCTGGGAAAGAACGCTGCCGAATCCACCGGCCGATGGGTGATTCCGTCACCTGTAGCTTCGGTGAGAACCTGGAAGAAACTGTACTGACCAATCTCCGGAAGTACGTTCGTGCAACAGGAGAAGCAACCTACGATCCGAAATCGAGCAAGATCACTCACATCGTGCTGGCCGACATTGAACCACTGGCTGTGAAAGGTATGGTGGGAGAAGCCGACGCATTCGATCAGTTCTGGCAGGATAAGTCCCTGGACGAACTGGCCGCAGAACAGAAGGTCAGCCCGGTGAAGGATGTTGATAACGTGTTCGGAGCGGCATCCGATCTGTGGGAGGATGATGCCGACTTCGACGAGTTCCTCTCCGCTGCGAGGGGAATCGCGAACAGGGAGAACTGATCGTGTCCTACCTCGTACTCGACACAAACATCGTCTCCTACATTATGAAGGGTGATCCCTTGGCCGAGCCGTACAAGCAGCATCTCCTGGGGAAGACGCTGGCAATCTCCTTCATGACCGTTGCGGAGCTGTACGAAGGGGCGTACAGAAAGGGCTGGGGACAGAAGAAGATGGCTCGCCTTTGTCAGGAACTGCAAAAATACTTGGTCATCCCGTATTCTCCTTCTATTTGTGAGGTTTGGGGCCGACTGCGGGCGGAGCGCAAGCATCAGCCGATCTCCGTAGATGACGGGTGGGTCGCAGCGACAGCCTTGGTACACGGATGCCCGGTCGTCACCCACAACGAAAAAGACTTCCACAATATCACAGGATTGGTTGTAATAGCAGAGCCATCAGTCATACCCTGATTCGATGATGCTGAGTTCAGTAGTGCTGGGTAAGCACGTCCTGTGAAGCGCAATTGTGCGTTTCCAACGTACTGCCCGGATGGGACACCTGACCATGCTGAAACTGGGGAGAACAAAAGTTCTAGATTAGCAAATTAGGTAACAACTCGACGAATTGGGTAAGGGAACCGGGTTATTCCATAATTCTAGTGGTATTCATGAAAGGGTAAGGCATCTTGTGATGCCGCGGCGAACGAGGAGAACCACCTGAACAGGGGAGGTGTCATGCCTATAGAGATAAGTGTCGGTGGGTCATCTACGACTTGGCTAGTCCCCGTCCTCCAAACGTTGGTACAGGCGGTAGTTACTGGCCTGTTTGTCCTTGCCGCAGCTTGGCTGGGAGTCAAGTTCGCCCTTCAGAGGCATGTTCAGACGAAATGGTGGGATCGGAAAGCAGAAGTGTTCTACAGGATCAACGGTGCCATCTATGGGTTGGTTGAGGGATACAAGCGAATTGAAAAGCAACAGAGCGGCTTTCGACTCAGTGAAGGGTACATGGCAGAGGGTGAAGAGCTAATAAGTGCGGGAGAAAAGTATCTTCGAGAAGCGCAAGGCCTTTCTGGACTTGTCATATCTGAAGAAATGGCTTTGCTTATTAGGAATTATTTTAGAGAAATCGGAGAAAACTATGAAGAAATGCATGGTAGGTTTGGTGCTGATCTCGTATTCATTTCAGAAAAATATCATAAGAAGATGGCCATTCAGGCGAAGCGAGAGCTGAGGTTGCACACAACAACTTGGCAAAAGAAGTTATGGAGTGTCTTCACTCGTGGATCGAAAGAATTCTGGTTGTACACAAATTCAAGGATATGGTAGGAGAGCGTTATGTCCACCCGCCTGATTGAATCCTGGTTGCCGATTGCGGAACTGGGGGAAGAAAGCAACCGTGAACGTCGCTCGATGACAGCGTTGCCCCCGACCTACTACCTGCATGTATGGTGGGCGCGGCGTCCACTTGTTGCTTCGCGGGCAGCGATTCTGGCATCCCTGCTTCCGGAAGAAATCGGCAAGTCCGACGAGGGACAGGAACGTTTCAAGCAGATGATGGGGATTCCACCTGAAGGTGATCCCATAGAGGCACGTCGATTGATTGATCGAGCGAAGCGGACGGGAAAGCGGGTGAACGACCCCTACGGGTACCCCCGGGCATTCGGATACCTCCCCACTGAATCCGACAAGCAGTGGTTCGCTGAAAACTCTGTTGTGGAAAACCCTGTCATGCTAGATCCCACGGCGGGAGGTGGAAGTATTCCATTCGAAGCTGTGCGGGCTGGGATCTCGAACATCTCCAACGATTTAAATCCGGTTGCTGGTCTTTTGCTGGAAGCTACAGTACGATGGCCCGTGGAGTATGGGATATCTGTGCTGCGTGAATATGAACGACTGTCCAAGATCTGGCGGGACAGAATTGAGGAAGAGCTGTCAGATCTGTTCCCACCTCATCCAGATGATGATGCAGATGACACCACATACCTCTGGTCGAGAACGATCACTTGCCCGTACTGCGGCGGGAAGGTGCCGCTTTCGCCGAACTGGAAGCTGGCGTCTGACGGGACAGGAGTTCGGCTGAAACCGAATACCGAGGGCGAACGGGTTTGCGAATTCGAGATCGTACATGAAATGAGTCAGCATTCTGCGGGTACAGTATCACGTGGAGATGCACAATGTCCGTTCCCCGACTGTGAGCGTGTCATTGACGGCGACGAGGTGAAACGTCAGGCGCAGGCCGGCCAGATGGGCGAACAACTTTACACCATCGTCTACAAGCGCCAAACAGTCGCCAGAACCAAGACTGGCAAAGAACGGATAAAGTGGGAACGGGGCTACCGTGCGCCGCGCCCGGAAGACGACAATCTCGACCGCATCCGTGAGCTCCTGATGGAGAAGCTTCCCGAATGGGAAGCGGAAGATATCGTGCCCAGCGAACCCATTCCCAGCGGGCTGAAGACATCCGAACCACACCGCTACGGTATGAAATACTGGCGTGACCTGTTCAATCCCCGCCAGCTCCTCGCCCATGGGTACAGCGTCGAGATCTTCCGCGAGATGCTTGCCGAAGAGCAAGATAAGGGTGCGCTTACCGACGTTACAAAGGCGGCGTTTGGCTACCTGGCGATCTCCCTTGACAAGATCCGCGACTACAATTCACGGATGACCCGCTGGCACAGCGGCCGGTCCGTGATGACGAACACATTCGATCGTCACGACTTCGCATTCAAATGGTCATATGCGGAACTAGTCCTGCTGATCGAGGGTCTTGGTTTCGATTGGGCGTTGAAGCAAGTCGGGAAAAGCGTCCGGGGATTGGTAGAGCTTGTCCGTCCTGACGCGAAAATTAATACAAAGGGCACAGACGAAAAACAGACCGACTTCACCCGGCCCGATTTCGAGCCACCCCCAATTACGATCACCTGCCAGTCAGCGGACAACTTGATCGGTGTTGATGACAAGAGCGTCGATGTCGTCGTGATGGACCCACCCTACTACGACAATGTCATGTACGCAGAGTTATCCGATTTCTTCTACGTCTGGCTGAAACGTACTGCTGGTTACGTCTTCCCAGAGTTATTCCGCTCCGAGCTGACCGACAAGGACAGCGAAGCCGTCGCCAATCCGATGCGTTTCCATGGGCAGAAACACGTCAAGGAACGCTCCTTCCGCGACTATCGCGACCGGATGGCTGCCATCTTCGCCGAGTGCCGCCGGGTGCTGAAGGACGACGGTATCATGACAGTTATGTTCACCCACAAGGCCACCGGCGCTTGGGACGCTCTCGCCACCGGGCTGCTCGAAGCAGGATTCACGATCACCGCTTCATGGCCGATCAACACTGAGTCTGAGAGCAGTCTGCACATCAAGGACAAGGCTTCAGCGAAAAGCACGATCTTCCTCGTCTGCCGCCCACGACCTGAGCGTCCAACTGGCGACTCGATGTACTGGGAAGACGTCGAGCCGCTGGTCACCGAGGCCGTTCGCAAGAAGATTGATGAATACCAGTCCTACGGCATTCGTGGTGTGGACCTTTACTTGTCCTGTTTCGGCCCAGCTTTGGAAGAGTTCGCGAAGCATTGGCCGTTGAAGCGCGGTATCCCCCGTCCAGAGCCTGCCAAACCGGGAAAACAACGTGAGATTTGGGGCGAGGAGTGGGATCCGTACGCTGTCACCCCGGAAGACGCCCTCGACGCTGCCCGCCGCGAAGTGAAGCAGTGGCGACTTTCTCGCCTGATAAGAAAAGAACAATACGAGGAGTTGGATCCCATTACGGAATGGTTCGTACTTGCGTGGGATTCGTTCCAAGCTCCGCAGTTCCCTTACGACGAAGCGTTGAAGCTTGCCCGAGCGGTTAACGTGGAACTGGAAAAGGACATCATCGGACGTTACGCGGAGAAGAAGGCCAGCAATCTGATCCTATGGGACAGTTCGAAGCGTGCTTTGAAATACCAGCTTGATGCTCCCAACGGCAGCCATGCGATGCTTGACGCGTTACACCATGCGGCGTGGAGGGCACGTAAGGATACAGTCGAAGCGGCGAATGCCTTGATGAATGAGAGCGGTGCGGTAAACCACCCGAATTTCCACACCACTCTCGCCGCATTGCTTGAAGTATTACCCGTATCCAGTAACTTCACACGGTTGAAGCGGGATTCGGGTGCTGTTGGTGAGTTCGAGGATGACTTCGCTGCATTGGAAGCCCTGAGACGCTATGCTTTCACCGAGCATGTCTCAGAGCCGGAACAGTTGACCTTGATGCTGAAAGAGCTGGAGGACGTGGGGGATGCTACTTCCTGACAGGCAATGGAAGACCAAGTATCATTCCGATGACGACGATAGTCTGCTTGATGCATTTTTCATTCCAGCGCTAAAACGTGCGGTTCGCTATGACCGCACGACGGGGTACTTCACTGCCTGGGTGCTATCCCGGGCAGCGCGTGGAATCGAGAGTCTGATAGCTAACGGCGGGCACATGCGGCTGATCGTTGGTAGCACTCTCGGTCCTCAGGAAGTTGAGGCCGTCCAGAAAGGAATAACTTTGTTTCAAGCGGTAGACCAAAGTATGGAGAAGTCCCCGCTCAATCCCACCAATCCAGAACAAACCGATGCCCTTGAGCTACTTGCCTGGATGGTCGCAAACGATTACCTCGAAGTGAAGGTATCGATCCCCTGTGACATAAAGACTAGGAAGCCTGTCCCTTATAACGCCCTGTTCCATGAAAAAGCTGGAGTCGTTGAAGATTCGGAAGGAAACCGACTTGCTTTCAACGGTAGCATCAATGAAACCGCGCAGGGGTGGACGGCGAACTGGGAAAGTTTCCACGTTTTCACCACATGGACTGGTGGCACCGATCATGTTGATGATGAAGATGAGGGCTTTGCTCAATTATGGAATGATCAGGCAAAACGCGTCGTCGTTATCGATCTACCCAACGCCGCCCGGAACAACCTGTTGAAATATCAACCCGATAGTGACCAACCACCGAAACGAGTCCCTGGGGGAATTGTAATTCCGGTTCTTAGTGTCGACCTGGGCGAGGAACGTCCAGCCGTCGAGATCGATGAGCTTGTACGAAAAATATGGACCTATATCCGCCATGCGGCTAAGATGCCAAATGGTGGAGAACGTGTTGGTGAAGCAACAGCAAACATCATCCCCTGGCCACATCAGGTCAAGGCGTTTCATCGTATGTACGACAACTGGCCGCCGAAGCTACTGATAGCGGATGAAGTTGGGCTGGGGAAAACGATTGAAGCTGGATTACTTCTTCGACAGGCGTGGCTATCCGAGAAGGCGAAGCGGATTCTGATACTCGCGCCGAAGGCTGTCCTCACCCAATGGCAGCTAGAGCTTCGGGAGAAGTTCAATCTTAACTGGCCAATCTATGACGGTCACCGCCTCCGTTGGGCGAAGACTCCGTTGCATCCAAAAGGGCGTGAAGAATCCGTGAGCGCTTCCGAATGGCATCATCAGGATATTGTTATTGCTTCCAGCCAACTCATGCGACGTGTGGACAGGAAAGTCGAACTCCTTAACGCTGAACCATGGGATCTGGTAGTGCTCGATGAAGCCCATCATGCTCGTCGGAAAGGTGCTGGAAGTACTAATTCCAAGGGGCCAAATCAACTCCTTGACTTAATGCTGGATCTCCGGAAACGTACTCAAGGGTTACTCCTCCTCACGGCAACACCCATGCAAGTACATCCCGTTGAAGTATGGGATTTGATGTCCCTGCTCGGAATGCCCTTTTCGTGGGATGAGGACTCTTTCCAAGAGTATTTCGAGCTTGCGAGTGAAAACCCGAACAATGATGACTTTGAACGGTTAGCGTCATTGTTCAAAGCCTGTGAAAAGTACTATGAGGAAATGGGCATCGATGAAGCCCGCCAGGTGACCGGTTTAAGTCGGATGAAAGCAAAGAGTCTGTTGCGGACTCTTCGCGACAATGCTTCAACTCCCCGACAAACATTGAGCTACAAAGATCGTCAAAATGCTCTAAAGATCCTTCGCAGGGGAACGCCCGTTTCAAAACTCATCTCCCGACATACACGTGAACTACTGCGCCGCTACCATGAAGAGGGTAAACTAAAGACTCCGATTGCCAGTAGAAATGTCCAAGATGAATTCGTTGACCTACGTCCACACGATGAAGCCAAGGTGTACCGGGAAGTGGAGCAGTATATCGTTGAAACCTACAACAAAGCAGCATCTTCAGAAAGAAATGCAATTGGTTTTATTATGACTATATATCAGCGTCGTTTGGGCAGCAGTTTCTATGCATTGAAAGAAACACTTCGCAAGCGACGGGCAAAAGTTTTCGATCCCAAACACCCCCCGATCTTCTTAGAAGATATTTCGGACGATGCCATGCTCGACGAATACATGGATGAGGATGAGATTCAGGAGATCGAGCAGCGCACCTTGAAGAACGAAGAAGTTTCACGCATCGATGAATTACTTGCGATGATCCATGATTTGCCGATGGATTCGAAAGCGAAGGAGTTGGTTAGGCACATTGATGTCCTCAAATCAGAGGGGTATCCGCAGGTTATCGTGTTTACACAATATACAGATACTATGGATTTTCTTCGCAAATCACTGCGTGATCGCAATTACAAAGTCATGTGCTTTTCAGGACGTGGCGGCGAAGTTCCTACGCCTGGAGGAGGTTGGCATATCATTAGCAGGGATGAGACCAAAGACGCTTTCCGTGAAGGAAAGGCTGAACTACTTCTCTGTACAGACGCTGCTTCAGAGGGATTGAATTTTCAGTTCTGCGGTGCCTTAATCAACTATGATATGCCCTGGAATCCAATGCGAGTGGAACAACGCATTGGGCGAATTGATCGTCTTGGCCAGACATTCGCCAAGCAAGGAATCCGGATTGTCAACCTGCACTACCAGGGAACTGTCGAGACGGATGTCTACCTATCACTTCGCAACCGAATTAATCTCTTCACACAATTCGTTGGTAAACTGCAACCAATCCTTTCGGTACTGCCGAAACGGATTGAGCGGGCAGTGCTGACGAGTTTAGAAAATCGCGAGTTTGTCAAAGAGCAGCTTATAGGCAATCTGGAAGAAGAGATCAGAAAACAAGAGGAGACGGGCTTCGACATTGATGAAATCACTGAAGCCGATCTCCAGATTCCAGACCGACTTGCTGCTACACTGACTCTGGAAGATTTGGACCGCGTATTGCAAAATGAAGCTCTATTGCCAGCAGGCGTTCATGTGAAACTAATCCAACAACATGAGTACGAAATCCTCTTGCCAGGAATGAAGCAGGGCGTGCGTATAACAACGAACGCCCATCAGTTCGATCAACATCCCGACAGCAGAGAGCTGTGGTCATCTGGTGCAGAGGCGTTCACATGGCATGATCGAGCTTCAACAGAAAATGGCAGCATCTTGAGGAAGGACTTTGATGACAGTATCATGGATTTACATCGCAAGCATGTGATTGAGTAAACATTGATTTTTTTACAAAAGAAGAGGAAGAAGATGAACGAACAAGAAGACAGATCTATCTTGAGTAAGCTGCCAGAAACGTTCGATGAGTTCTTTGATGATATATCCTTTGATTGTAATTATATCGATCGGATTGCGAAAGCCTTGGGTGTCTACCGGGAATGCGACTCTTGTGATGGTTCAGCGACTTCAGCTGAAGAGTTTGAAGAAGCACTAGCTGAGCACTATCATGTCGAATCCGACCTATGCCGATCCGGCGATTTAATGGAAAGTTACGGAGATGCTTTTTCAGGTATACCCCCGTCTTTGTCGTGCCCATATCACACTAGCCGCAGATAGCTGTAATAATCCGAACCAAGATGTTGGCATGGTAGAAACAAGGGGCTGTCTGCACTCAATGTTCCCATATAGTTCCCACAGCTCTATTAGAGACAGAAATAGCCCGGTATGGCTGCCGGGCTATCTTCTTTCTATCAGCGGAGAGGGTGGGATTCGAACCCACGTTACGGGGTCACCGCAAACTCGCTTTCGAGGCGAGCGCCTTCAACCACTCGGCCACCTCTCCGTGCCGTGGTTGTTCCAGGTCTGAACAGCCGTCTAAGGTAATTGAGTGTCCCATCTCTGGCAATCCCCTCCGAGACTAGTGGTTCAGCTCGCGTGAATCACTGGATAGAGGTGCTTTAGTTTGATTCGAGCATCCTCTGTGGTGAACTGCCAGTCGATTCTGGCTTGAGCATTATTTCGATTTTGTTGCCAAGATTCGGTTCTTTGACAGAGGGTTTCCTTGTTTTCCATGCGTTTTGACAACGCCTGTCGGCTGAGCACGCTGAGTTCCATTTCGGCGATGTTCAGCCAGCTACCATGTTTCGGCGTGTAGTAAAGCTCGAGTTTGGATGCCAGCCGGTGTGCCTCCACAGCATCAAAGGTGGCATACAATGACGTCAGATTGTGCGTGTTCAGATTGTCCATCACCAGGCGGATCTTCTTCGCCTCGGGGAAGTCTTCATCGACCAGCTTCTTGATCTCCTGCGCCCAGTCCTGACGTGTCCGCCGATCACGCACACTCACCCGTCGCCAGCCGTGCAACGGCGAAAAGAACATGAAGATGGACGCTGTCCCCCCATTGCGGATATATTCATAGTCATGACGTTGTGGCTGTCCCGGCTTCATGGGCAATGGTTTGCGGATCTCGCCGATCAATTGTCTCGGCATCTCGTCCATGCAGACCACCGGGATGTCCGGGAGGAACGGCAGCTTGTAGAGATCCAGTACCCGCTCCATCGCTGCAACAAATGCTGGATTGGGTTGCTCTGGAATGCACCAGGACTCGATCAGCCACGGCTTAATCGCGTTTTTTTTAGTGTGCGCTGCACAGTGCGACGCGAAACATCATAGCCGAGCAGGACCAGGTTGTTTGCCAGCAGTTGCGCTGTCCATCGCTTACGTCCGTCAGGCGCTTTACTGCAGGCGAGCATGGTCAATTTCGCTTCACCTTCACCGTCCAGTTTGCGTGGATAGTGACGGTCAGGCTTCTTCCGTACCAGCGCGGCTTCAAGGCCTTCTTCGACGAAGCGTTGTCGAATACGCTCAGTGGTGGACATGGCAGCACCAAGTGCTTCACGAATCTGCTTGTCCGTCTTGCCCGGACCCTCCGGACCGCTGTCGCACAGCAGCAGGACGCGTGCGTGCATGAGCTTACGCGCGACATGCTTGCCCGATGAAAGCATCTTCTGGAGATCATTTCGCTCTTCGGATGTCAATGTGACGTGAAAGAACTTCCCAGGCATCGATCCTCCCATTTGCTCCATGGGAGAAACATGGCTCAGCGAAAACTCTCTGTCAAGGAATAATTTAGCGAGAAATCACTCGGATCACATGACCTCAACCACTAGACGGCGACGGGTAGCTTGACAACATCCGGTTATCCAGTTAACTCAGCCGGGGTCGCTTCTTGCCCCAGACATTTATGTCTGGGATCAATGCTGTCCCAACGTTGTGTTGGGTTGTTCTTTGAAAGTCTAATGACCACTATGTTTGAGGGTGGTTGATCTCATTTTCGATTGCAACTTCCGTTTGTAAGTTCTGACCTTTCCACAACGATTACGGAAAGGTGGAGACAATGGCAGCCGGAAGATTGGTATTTTCTCAGTTGATGGATTTGGTCACCATGCACGATTTTCACACATGTGTTGCCAGATATCGTGGTCATCGCAAGGTAAAGAGTTTTTCGTGTTGGGACCAGTACCTCTGTATGGTGTTCGCACAATTGACCTATCGTGAGAGTCTGCGTGACATCGAGGCCTGTTTACGTGCCGTTTCCAGCAAGCTGTACCATGCGGGATTCCGTGGAAAAGTCTCACGCAACACCTTGGCCAATGCCAACGCGAAGCGAGATTGGCGTATTTACCGTGACTTTGCCCATTTGCTGATTGCAGAAGCCCGGAAGCTTTACGCTGGAGAATCGCTCTCCGCTGACCTTGTAAACACTGTGTATGCCTTGGATTCCACCACAATCGACTTGTGTTTGTCGCTCTGTCCCTGGGCTAGATACAGGAAGCAGGATGCGGGGATTAAGGTTCACACGATGCTGGACTTGCGGGGAAACATCCCCACCCTCCGCATCATTACCGGTGCCCAGATACACGATGTCACCATACTCGACAGACTCTTTTTTGAACCGGGTGCTTTCTATGTCGTGGATCGCGGATATCTGGACTATGCCCGGCTATATCGTATTCATCAAGAGAAAGCGTGGTTTGTGGTTCGCGCCAAAAAAAACCTCGTCTACAGACGACAGCATTCACAGCAGGTCGAGAAAGAAAGTGGGGTGATGAGCGACCAAATCATCCTCCTGACCAATCGATCCACTTGTCGGCGGTATCCGGAAAAACTGCGTCGGATCCGCTGCTACGATGTCGAAAAAGACAGCCGCATCACACTGTTGACGAACGACATGATCTTGCCTTCCGGAACAATTGCGGACTTGTACCGGGCACGCTGGCAAATCGAAATATTCTTCCGCTGGATCAAGCAAAATTTGCGTATCAAACGGTTCTACGGTACCAGCAAGAATGCCGTGAAAACACAAATCTGGATTGCGCTTTCGGTCTACGTGACCGTGGCGATCTTGAAAAAACGCTCGGATCTGGAGCCAAGTCTCTCCAGCTTACTACAGGTTCCAAGCCTCACACTTTTCGAAAAAGAACCTATAAAACAATTACTTACGATTGATGAATACAGAACAGAACAGACACACGACCGTAACCAACTGGTATTATTCAACTAAACGTTGGGACAGCATTGGTCTGGGATGACCAAAATTTCAAAACCGAGATCCTTCCGTCTGCGACGTCAGGATGACGTGTGTTGTCATGTCCCTGTGAATCACCGTTATGGGGTTCACAGGGTTATTCCTACACTTCGGAACGTTTGTCATTGTCCATCATCGAGTGTCCAACTGGTTGATAATCCCTGCGAACCGCCAAAAAGACGGCGGGTCACA
>CAJVXH010000031.1 GCA_913009835.1 uncultured bacterium | reverse complement strand
TATTCTGTATCATTTGCTCTTCTTTACTATCCTTAACTAGAAAGGATAATTTCATTGTAGCCTTCGTTCTCTGTCTGGGGATACGAGATATATCAGTGTGATTTGTGTTTTTTTTTTTTTTTTCAAGCAGAAGACGGCATACGAGATATATCAGTGTGACTGGAGTTCAGACGTGTGCTCTTCCGATCTCCACCCGAGCCCAGAGTTCCCCGGAATCAAACGGCTTGACCAGGTAATCATCCGCTCCAACCTCAAGTGCTGTGATAATATCGGATTTCTCACTTTTGGCGGTCAGCATTATGCAATACGGGGGCTGGGTCGTTTCGAGAGTTCGAACCCGTCGAACCACCTCAAGACCATCCATTTCAGGCATCATCCAATCGATAATGGCAAGGGAAGGCGCGTCTTCCTTCTGAAACTCCGACCATGCCTCAGTACCGTCCGTGCATTCAACAACCTCATATTCCCTTTTCTTCAACATCGCAGAAAGTACAAGACGAGAAGTGAGATCATCTTCCGCTATCAGAATACGCATCAATCCACCTCTTTCTTCACTCGATCAGATTCAAGCTACGTAGCTATTCAATAGGAATATACGCTTTCGATAGAAGCTTTCAATTCTTCAAAACGTGCTTCAAGACTGGGAAGGTGTTCCTTTGTAGAATCCAGATTACCAGCCTTCGCGAGTTTCTCCATCTCGTATGCCTCCGAACGTAATCTCTCACCTCCGATATTTGCGGAGGCACCTTTGATCGTATGAGCCTGAAGTTCACTGCCAGAAGCATCATCTGTTTCAAGGTAGTTCTTCAATTTTTCAATCTGTTTCGGAATGTCCTCAAGGAATCCCTGAGTAATGAGTTCCGCCAGATCTTCGTCACCCATCAGTCTTTCCATCATGGCCGCTCGGTCGAATACTGGAATTGAGCTGTCCGAGGATTTGGTTTTATCTTTCGGCTTATACTTTTTCTTCAACCCTGGGTCTTCTTTCTCTTTCTTTTCAGGCAGCCACTTGTCTAACGCCTCAACCAAATTCTTCGGAACTACCGGCTTGGTGAGATAATCGTTCATGCCCGCCGCTATACAATCCTCACGGTCACCCTGCATGGCGTTGGCGGTCATGGCAATGATAGGAACATGGTGGTTAAGAACCGATGATTTGGGATCACGAATTCTACGCGTGGCTTCGAGACCATCCATCTCAGGCATCTGAACGTCCATAAGCACCAGATCGTATGAAATATCTTCCAGCGCCTTGACGGCTTCTGCACCGTTTGCTACTGCCTCAGCCGAGAGACCGAGTTTCTTCAATATGCCCAGCGCCACCTGTTGGTTTGTGAAGTTGTCCTCAGCCAGAAGGATGCGGATTGCCGTATCACGCCGGATCTCACGGACAGAATGTCGAGTTACCAATGGCTGGTCGCTACTACGTTTCTTCCCTGAAAGAACAAGCGCCAAGCTATCGAACAGCTCGGATTGACGCACGGGTTTAGTAAGATAAGCATCGAAGCCAATTTCTGTCAGACGCTTGGCATCACCTCGCCGGCCAAGAGAGGTCATCATTACCAACGCAGTGTCAACCAGAACCGGGTCGGCTTTGATAGTCCTGCCGAGTTCTTCGCCATCCATCCCAGGCATTTGCATGTCAACGATTGCCAGTCGGAAAGGAGTATCAGCATCAACCGCTTCACGAAGAAGGCGCAAGGCTGTCTCTGCCTCAGGTGCCTCCACTGGAAGCATGTCCCAAGCCTGCAACTGGGTCATCAAGATTTCCCGGTTGGTGGCGTTGTCGTCAACAATCAGGACATGCGATCCGCTGACATCACCCGGCAGCTCCTGCTCATGTTCATGATCCTTCTGCTTTTCGAATTGAGCGGTAAACCAGAACTCCGAACCCTTTCCATCTTCACTGATTACACCTATTTCTCCGCCCATCATCTCTGACAGTTGCTTCGATATGGCCAGACCAAGCCCCGTTCCCCCAAACTTACGCGTTGTAGAGGCGTCAACTTGCGTGAATTGATGGAATAGTTGCGACTGTTTGTCAGCTGGAATGCCAATGCCCGTGTCGCGCACTCCAAACCGCAGGACAACATCATCATCCGTCTCAGATTCCAGAGTCACCAAAACTGCGATTTCGCCTTTGGAAGTGAATTTGATCGAGTTTCCAGCAAGGTTGAGGAGAATCTGACGCAGACGACCCGGATCACCACGGAGATACGAAGGCGTCTCGGGAGATGCAGCACAAACGAATTCCAAACCCTTCTCATGAGCCCTGAGTGCCATTAACTCCGAGAAGTCACCCAGAGTGGAACGCAAATCAAAATCGAGTATCTCCATCTCCAGCTTACCAGCCTCGATCTTTGAGAAATCAAGGATATCGTTGATCAGCTCGAGCAGAGCGTCTGCACTGGCCTTGACCGTGTTAGCAAAACGTCGTTGCTCATCATCAAGATCAGTATCAAGCAGCAAACCGTTCATCCCGATTACTCCGTTCATCGGAGTACGAATCTCATGACTCATATTTGCCAGGAACTCGCTCTTGGCTTTGCTGGCCATCTCTGCCTGAGATGTCAGCTCAACGGCGAGCAATGTCTGATTTTCCAAATGCTCGTTCATCTCGCGAAGCTCTGCTTCTCTCTCTATACGATCAGTTATATCGCGTGAGGATTCGATGATCTGTATAACCTCGCCATCATCGTTAAATATGGGAGCGGCAACAATCTCAACTGCGATCTCATTACCTTCGGCATCAAAATGAGTATGCTCGACGACCACTGGCGCCCGGGTCGCTAGCACCTGCTCGATTGGGCATGGATCATCTTTACCGAGGCAGGGAGTATCGGACTTGTGGCTGACCTGATGACATTTCATGCAGGTTGCGACCGGATCATCTCCTCCGACCATTTTCGAGACTGCCTGATTGGCAAGAAGGACATTATACTCGGGATCTATCACCAACAGGGAATCTGGAAATCCATCAATGACTGATTGCATGAAAGCCTGTGTCCGTTCCATCTCACGCTCAGATTCCTTGAGGTTGGAGATATCCAGTGTTATGCCCCTGGTTCCGACCGCCTCTCCCTTCGAATAGATGATTGAACTGTATATCAGAACCGGAATCTGCCTCCCGTCTTTTGCTACACATGTGTATTCATAATCATCAACAATCTGCCCGCGAAGTCTCCTGCCGAAGTGTACCATGATCCGACGTCTATCCCTGGAAATCAGCAGATCGTTAATGGTCAATCCGTTTTCGATGTCTTCCTGAGTATATTTATACAATTCGTTTGCAGCCCTATTGGCATAGGTAAAAATCCCATCTATATCTATCTCAAAAATTGGCTGCGGTAACAGGTCAGCCAGATCCTCAAAACGTTTGGTACTTTCCTCAAGCCTCATCTCCGCTTGACGGCTCTCAGTTATGTCCCTGAGTATCCCAATTATGGCTTTTCCGTCACGATAATCGATCTCGGAAACTGAAGCCTGAACCAGACGGATTTCACCCAAAGTATTGAAAAGAGAAAACTCATAAACATCAGAAGGGTGCTCGCCACGCTCTCGCATAGCCAAACGTTCTCTTACCAGGATCCTACTCTCAGGAGTCAGGTTTTCAAGGAAATCGAAACCAGGATCTTGCGTACCCTCTAAAGTGATCCCTGTCAGATCAACAAAGCTCTTATTAACCAGATCGAATGATTCGTGGTAGAGGATGTAGATCGCATCATTCGATTGTTCAATCACAGAACGAAATTTTCTTTCGCTCTCAATCAGATCATTCTGTTGCTCCTGAATATTCTTTTCGACACGACGCAACATTACATACAGGAATCCGAACAAGAAACTCAGAAGAACCAGTCCAATCGATGAGACGATAATCAGCAGTTTTGAAAGAATAGCTCCCGATGCAACATTCCACTTCCAGACTCCAGCATCGACATCCATTCCAAGCATGGCAATAAGATCGCCAGATTCCGGGTCGTGAAGCGGAACGAGTGCTGTAACCCAGGTACCCCAACGGTCAGTGACTGGACCCGCAATCATCTCTGTATTCGATTCAAAAGCACGAAGGTAGTCTGAAGAAATCTCTTCATATATCTGACCGGCAGGCGATTCGTCTTCAGAGCCAGCGGCTTCGTTATCAACGAAAAAGAAAACACGACCGTCAGGGTGACGACCCATGAGATAGATGAATCGACAATCGCTGCGTGCTTCCTTTGCACGAGCAAATTGCTCTTTCAGATACAAGTACTCAGGGTTTTGAAGATCTTCGTCCGTCCCGGAAAGCGCCTGGACACGTTCGATTTCAACCGTCCCCGCCACCAATCGTGCCTTCTGAAGCAGGTTAGCACGCATTTCCTGTTCAGCACGATGCATCGTCCACCATGCTGAGAAGCCGACTGCTCCCAGAATCACTATCAAAATGATGGCTGTCCGACGAGCAGTCTTCAACAACGATCTTATCGAGTTCTTCTCACTCACTGGCCTCGATCTCCTGGATATACTACTGTTATCTCGAAAACCCACAGCTGATAAGCCAACCGCCTCCAACTTCAACTTCAACTTCAACTTCAACTTCAACTCCAACTCATAAGCCTATCATTAGTTTTCCGCGATTATATATTGGTTGCAGGTACATATTGGGTATATTCGGGATTGAGCCTCAATTTACCCCAAAAATACAACAAATACTAAATAATAACAGTATTGTCATCAACGACCTCTGGTTACTTCAACGATAACAGTCCCTTTCAACAACACCGACAATTAATGCTAGCAAACCTGATATTCATGCGTCAGTATTTAGCATTAGAATCTAAGGAATACAAAGCCGATAGAAAAGACCTGACAGCTCTTTTTATTCTTCAAGTGGAATCTCGATTATCATCGATACCGTCAGGATTTCCCACAAAAATGTTATCACGATTGCTTAAAACAGCAATCAGGTGCGCAATTGATGATTCGGAGTCAGAGGCAAATCGGAGTGGCTGGGATTTCTCGAATACTCTACCAGATGGTGTTATACTTCGCGGTTAAGGAACCGAGAGGCGTTTACTTTGTACCATAAGTGACGAATTCATTAGCATATTTTTGAATACTGGTAGGGACGGAGATTCTGGTCAGATTGCAAGCATGGAATTGTCTGCATTTAGCGTTTGTGAGAGGTCTTATGGATATATCATCACTCGAACAATTTCACAAGAACCGCGAGGATGGAAACGAACTAATCCTCAAAAACGCCAGTACGTCTATGAAGCGACTGATGAACCTCGATGTCATGGCCTATAAAGATGGTGCCTTGAATGCCAGCACCAAGGAGCTTCTTGGGTTGGTGGCATCAACAGTACTTCGTTGCGATGACTGCATCTCATATCACACCGTAAAGTGTCACGAACTCGGAACTACGATTGAAGAGTTCGAGGAAGCAATGACGATCGCATACGTTGTGGGTGGCTCTATCGTTGTACCTCACCTGCGCCGTGCTCTTGCCCGATGGGAACAGCTCGAAACCAGCAAGGGCTAAATTAGCTGGATTGCCGGATGTTACTTAATCCGCTGGTTACAGACTTCAGGGAGGGTTAAGGTAGAGGAAAGGCAGGCTCGGGATAAGAAGGTTATAGCCCAAAGTCTACAGCCCACAGATTGTATTCACTTCAACACAGCTGAGGTCATATGTGTCCGGTATCTAAAAGTGGTCGAGACGATGATAAGAGTCAGAATGACGATGCCCTCATCCTCGCCGTTGATGACGAACCCCTCGCCCTCGAACTAGCAGAACGATCCTTGCAGCGAAGCGGCTACCGAACCATTACCGCACGCGGGGGCAGGGAAGCCCTCATCCGGATTGAAGCGGATAAGCCGGATCTGGTTTTGCTCGATATTCGTATGCCGGATATTGATGGATTCACCCTTTTCCAGAAGTTGAGAAGGGAGGAGGCGACCAAAGACCTGCCAGTCATTTTCGTGACCGCCAGTAGCGACATAGAGAGTAAAACCACCGGGCTGGGACTGGGAGCGCTTGATTACATCACGAAACCGTACAATCCCAATGAGTTGGTCGCTCGAGTGCGCAACACCCTCCGTTTGCAACAACTGGAACGCGATGCACGTGAGCAATTAGGAGAACAGGTTCGCCGCCGCACTTATGAGATGATCCTGGTGACAATCGCGCATTACATCAATAATGCCGTGGCCAGTATCGAGATGGGCGCACAAATCACCCCTGAAGACAATCCAGAGATGGTAGCCAAGCTCAAAGAAGTAACCTTGCGCCAGTGCCGGGTGATAAGCTCTACGGTGCGAGCTATCGAAGATATGAAAGAGCAGATCGAGTTGGGCACTACCAGCTATGTGGATGGAAGTGTGCAAATGCTCGATATCGAGGAGTTGATAAAGAAGCGGATCAATGAACTGGAGTATCGGGACGAGGAGGATGACGAGGAGTGAGGCGCTGGTGAGCGCTTTCACGCCGCTGGGCTTCGCTTCAGCGGCCTACAACGAACGGTGAGGACTAGTGAACATATCCGTAGTGGATGTTAATGATGTCAGCAAGACCTATAATCATGGACGAGTTCAGGCACTGCGAAATGTATCCCTGAATGTCGAACAAGCTGCGTTCATTGCCCTCGCAGGACCATCCGGTTCTGGCAAAACCACGCTCCTGAACCTGATCGGTGCGCTTGACATTCCAGACGAAGGTAGTATCCGCGTCGCTGGACAATCTCTCAGCGAACTCAATGATAAGCAACGCACCGCTCTACGCAGAGAACGGATCGGCTTCGTATTCCAGCAGTTCAACCTGGTGCCGGTTCTGACGGCTGCCGAAAATGTCGCCCTGCCGCTGGAAATCCTGCCCCACATCAGCGCTACCGAACGACGTCAACGTTACATGGAAATCCTCAAACGAGTTGGGCTGGAGGGGATGGAACACCGTCTACCCACACAATTGTCCGGTGGTCAGCAACAACGTATCGCTGTCGCCCGAGCTCTGGTTAAAAACCCACCATTGGTTCTGGCAGATGAACCGACAGCAAACCTCGATGGCACCACTGGAATGGCTATCGTTGATCTGATGAATCAAATGCGAGAGGAGCTGGGAGTGTCGTTCGTGTTCGCCTCCCACGATCCTCGTCTTCTCGAACGTGTTGACACCGTCATAGAAATGGTGGACGGATGCGTACAACCCTGATCGCAATGCGTCTGGCGATCCGCAACCTGCGGCGGCACAAACGACGTACGACGCTCACAGTCACCGGCCTGACGCTGGGCCTGATCGTGATGATCGTCGCCTACGCTATGCTGGATGGTCTCACCGATCAGGGTCTGGACAGTTTTGTCCTGTATGAAACAGCTCACCTGCGTGGCTATCCACCCGGATATCTGGATGATGATATCTACAGAAGCTTGGATAGATTATTCGATAACGCCGACTCATTGTCTCAGAGCATAGCCGACGAACTCGGTGTTCAGACCACAGTTCGCCTGAACATTCCCGGACAACTCATTGTCGGACGCGAGGAAGCGTTCGTAGAGATCGTAGGAGTCGACCCCATACGTGACCGGGACGTTTTCGCCACACTTGACAAGATCTCAGACGGAGAGGGATTCGGTGCAGTCGAGGGGATGCTGATTGGACGGAAACTCGCGAAGGACATGGGTTTAGCTGTCGGCGATCGGGCAACGATTTTCGCCCGTTCTGCGCCAGGAGCGTACAATTCACGTCGCCTCCCAGTCATCGGTATACTCAGCACAGGTAACCCAAAAGTGGATGGAATGAGCGTGTACCTGACGCTCACCGACGCTCAACAACTGGCCTTGGTCGAGAACGCCGCAAATGAACTGGCAGTCCTCAGCGGTCGACGCAAGGACACCGACAGGCTACGAGAAACATTGCTGGAGAATGGATCAGATCTCGAATGGCAGACCTGGGAAGAGGCTGCCGGTGGTTTCCTGTTCATGATGCAGTTCCGACGGATCACATTCGGGGTAATCGTGCTCATCTTGGCCATGATCGCAGCGGTAGCTGTCTCGAACACCATGATTATGGCTGTTCACGAACGCACTCGCGAAATCGGTGCCCTCCGCGCCATGGGATTCGAGCGCTCGATGATCGGTCACCTGTTCTTGTTCGAGGGCATCAGCATCGGCCTGATTTCCGGTTTCGCCGCAATCATCATCGGTGGATTGGTGGTTCTATGGCTTAATAATGTCGGCATCAGTATCGCGGCATATGACGATATCCAGACCGGTCTTCCAATCAGCACCGCATTCTATCCCAGTCTGCATTTGGCCAACCTCGTCTCAGCCCTGATCTTCGGACTCGCCCTGACTGCGCTGGCCAGTTTGGCAGCTGTGAATCGGGCGCAACGTGGAGAAGTCGTCCGGGCTCTGCGGGAGGGACAGCTATGAGCATCGCGACCCTCGCCTTTCGGAATACGAAACGTCATCCCGGACGCAGCCTGCTGACCATGTTGGCTTTTACGGCGGCTGTCGCAACAGCGACTTTCATGGATGCTTACATGACCGGAGCAGTGGATGGATTCTTCCAGTCATATGTTCGCATCGAAGCTGGTCATGTAAAGACCATGCCGGAATTGGCTGCAGATCGCGTGAGAATCCTTCCCCTGGATGACGGGCTACGAAATCTCGACAGCCTGATGACGGTGATCGAATCAGTCGACGGTGTGGTTCAGGCCAGTGCACGTATCCGTTTCGGGGTTCTGCTCGATGGACCGGAAGGCGCTGTGCCGGCATTCGGGACAGCCTTGACACCATCACGCGAACACGGCCTTATGGAATTGGATGAATGGGTAAGCGAGGGTTTTTGTCCTGCTGATGGTGCTGACGAGGTCATGATAGGATCAGCTTTAGCAGAAAAACTCGGACTCACCATCGGCGATGAGTTCTTCTTCGTTGCCAGCACTTCATACGGTGGCCTGGGACCCGGCGTATACACGGTTTCCGGTATCTTCCACAGCGGCATTACAATGCTCGACCGGCGAACATTTTACCTCCCACTCGTTCCCGCTCAGTATCAGCTCGCAATGGAAGATCGTGCCCTCGAAATTGCAATAATGGTTGAGGGTGGGATGGATGCCAGCCTGATGGCAGCAGATGAAATCCAGGCTGCCATTGATGACGCCGGGTTCGAGGATGTGATCGCAGTCCCCTGGCAGAAACAGGGTAACGTGTACGAGATGATGGCACCCGCACAAGTTTTTTCTGTCATCCTTATGGGCTTGCTGGGGATTATCGCGCTGACCACCGTGATCAACACCGTGTTGATGTCAGTCATGGCGCGAACACGCGAGATCGGAGCGTTGCGAGCGCTCGGATTCGACCGCAGTACTGTCATCCGGATGATACTGACCGAGTCGGCGATAGTGGGATTTGTCGGAACCATTCTCGGACTGATTATCGGGATGGCTGTATCCATCTGGCTGGGGCATGTGGGGATAGATTTCTCCGAGATCGTGAAACACATCGACCTCCCCATGAACACAACTTTCTACCCGGAGGCCAGTCTTTTCACAGCAATTCGTGCCAGTCTGTTAGGATTGACTGTCGCGATTCTGGCGGCCTGGTACCCGGCACGCGTGGCTGCCCGTCTCGAACCGGCGAAGGCTTTGAGGAGTGCTTGAGATGAAATCCATCACACCAATTTTCGCCCTGACCCTGCTCCTGATGATCCCCGGCCTCGCTTCCGCCCAACGGACGGCAATGGAATGGCTGGACGCCGTTGACCGCAACCAGGTGATGGAATCGGCACGCTACACCTCCGAAATGACTGTCCACCTGCCTTCCGGACAGGAGCGATCATTCAAAATGAAGGGGCATACTGTTGGCGACAAATACGCACTCGTCGAGTACACCGCACCAGCACGAGATGCCGGAACACGTTATCTCCGCCGCGATGATCAAATGTGGATATATTTCCCCCGCGTGGACCGTACCATGCTGATCCAGGGACACATGCTACGAGAGGGAATGCAGGGGTCGGACATGTCATACGAAGACATGACTCAGAGCACGGCATGGGCAGATCAATACACGGCCGAAATCACCGCCGAAACCGACAGTACGGTCGATATTCGGCTGGCCTCGAAGGATATGACTGTCTCATACCCCTTCCGTGAGATCAGCATCGACAAGACACGGGGAGTGGCCACGCGCGTGCTCAACTTTGACGCATCTCAATATCCCATCAAAGAGATAAAAGTTCTGGAGATGCGACGAATCAGCGATCGCTGGTTCCCGGTTTCTACCGAGATACGCAGCCATCTCACCGAAGACAAATGGACACGTTTCAACATCATCGATATCGAGTTCGACGTTCCCTACGAAGAGTCAGACTTCACCAAGGCGGCGTTGGAAAAAGTTGGGGAGTTCTAGTATCATTCTACTTTGGACAGGACGCATGTGTCATGCCCCAGACATTTATGTCTGGGATTAACGTATCTGGAACCTTTGGCCAATCCCAGACATTTATATCTGGGATTAACGTATCTGGAACCTTTGGCCAATCCCAGACATTTATATCTGGGATTAACGTATCTGGAACCTTTGGCCAATCCCAGACATAAATGTCTGGGGCATGATGTCGCCGTAGCTGAGTTAGCTGGATAAACGGATGCACTCCAAGTACGGGCAAGCGAGCACATAACCACGAATTCATGTACCACCATCAATCAAATTCGATTCCAGTCCTGAATCCAGCCCTGATCCATCGGCCCGGCGTTGGAACGCCGACAAACTCTTCGTATTCCGTATCGGTCAGGTTACTGCCTTCCACATACACATCCACCGACCAGAAGGTTCGCGTGATACGAGCATCGAGGGTCAGGTAGTCGTCATATTCCATACGATCATTGTAACGTCCGGTTGTCCACAATCGGAGCTTGCCCGGCAAGGCAAAGGCCACCGTCAGACTACCCTGGGTTCGGAGATGCGTCAAAGCATACTTTGATTCACGGATGCCCAGTTCGCGGTCGTTATCATTCCGCGCCAGACCTGCACGAATCTTCTCAACGAATAGATCGCCCGGGACTATCCACTCCACATCCAGCTCAACGCCGGTGGTTGTCATGCTGGTGTAATTCTGAACTCGCCAGGGATCTACCGATTCCACTCGAACCCAGTCGATTAGATCATATCCGTAACGTTGGTACACAGTAACAGAGCCGCTAAGATCACCACTAACATAGGAGAGGCCAGATTCCCACATTATCGCCCGTTCAGGTTTGAGGTCGGGATTGGAAATGTTGGCATAGTCCTCATAATACAGTTCGGTGAACGAGGGAGTGCGGAACGAATAATCCGCCGATCCTGAAGCTCGGAAACCAGCACCAAGTTCACGTGAAATGGATAACCCGGGCCACCCATGCCAGCCATACTCGCCGTGATGGTAAAGGTTTCCGGTGACCGTCGAAGAAAATCCCAGTAGCTGTGGAAAGGTCTGCTCAACCATTACCCCACCAAGCAAACGGTCATGTGATCCCAGGTTGCTGCTGTTGATCTCTTCCTTGGTCAGATCCAAACCAACCGTGCTCAATCCAGCTGAAGAGGCGAACATTGCGCTCGTCCGACCGCCGTAAGAATCTGCACGGTGATCGTTTTGGTAGAATTCTGGTCGGGTATGATCGAGCACGAAGTCGTCGAAGTGACGGCGACCATGTACGGTCGCCTCAACGCTGATCCGTTTCCACGACTTGCGCATGCTGAGTGAACTGAACAGGGTCTCAGTTTTCTCACGTTGCAGAGGGAAGGCGTCAGTGTAGAATGAGTTCGCCCCGAAATCCGTCTCAGTCCAGCCTGCAGTAAGGTCCAGTGTACCAACAGTTCCTGCGGCCCGAGCGGTATACAGAGCGTTGATAGTCTCGAAATCGGTGTTCTCGGTATAGCCGTCGGAACCTTGTGTTGAGGCGGAAATACGGTGTGAGATCAGCCCATTGTTGATTGTTCCCGATCCCTGATAGGCATACAATCCATGCTCACCACCAGAGGCTGAGATATCAACGCGAGACGGGCCGCTGCGACGAGTGATGAAATTCACCACACCGGAAAACGCGCCCGGTCCATACAAGGTCGAACCCGGTCCACGTAGCACCTCCACCCGCTCAAGATCATTGATCGAGATCGGAATATCCATGTTGTGATGACCACTCTGAGGGTCGTTGATACGCACACCATCAAGCATGACCATTGTCTGCTCAAAAGTACCCCCGCGCATGGACAGATCAGCCTGCACCCCAGCCGGGCCACGGCTGCGCAGGTCGATCCCCGGCAGGGTTGCTATCAGCTCCTCAGCCGATCCGGCAACTATTTCAGCGAAATCGGAACGCGTCAATGATTCAACTCTGCGGGAGGAGAAAATGGTCGAGAACGGTAGCCGCTCTGCCCGGAAGTCGACCTGATCGAGATGTATCACTGAATCAGCGACCAAGCTGTCACCGACCATAAAGAAGTGGATGCTTGGAATTGTTTCCACGGTCTCGGCTGTCGCCTGAGAAAGAGATAGACATAGTAAAGCAATCGTCAGTACGAGGAACGAAAAAATCTTGATCATAGTTGATTCTCAATCCACACGTTTGCACCACGAATCCAGAACACCTTACCGTCACGTTTGATCGGTCGTTTCGGTATCAGATAGTCGCAACGGAACAATGTTCCCAGCAGAAACTTGTTGAACCAATAGCCAACGGGTGTATCCAGCCCAGTTGTGGCGCAGGCGACCATGAGTTTGCCGGGGTGACGACGTGCTACCCTCAACACATTCAACCCGCTGATCTGGCTTTCCATCGAAATGTCACTGATCACCCCATCGAAATCATCACCATGCGAATGTATGATTGAAACACCTTCCCTGGCCGTCAACGCCCGCACAATCTCCTCGACTCCCCGATCTTTGAGGTCGTCGGTCAACGCGTCCGCGTAACGATCATTGTCATCCACAATAAGGACCCGCTTCAAAGATCCCGGTTGCGGGCCAATTTGCCCGGATGTAGATTGCGGCATGTCTGCAGAACCTGTCACCTTCTCCACCTTTTTAACGGATCGTCTGGCGCTGACTGTGCTGGCCGCCTCGCTGATTGTGCGGCTGGTCTTGTCATCCCTCATCGGGCCGGGTTTCGATGAAGCCTACTATCACCTCTTCGCTCGAAACCTCGCTTGGGGTTACTTCGATCATCCGCCAGCAGTCGCCATTGTCGCCGGACTCGGAGGCTGGGTCTTCCACGGACTGAAGTCCGTGGTATGGAGCCCATTCGCGCTTCGTCTGGGTGCAGTACTACTGTTCACGCTAACACTGCCCGGATTCTATCTGCTCGCGGGACGTTTGTACAATCGTGACGCTGCCCGTTTCGCTCTGATCCTGCCGCACGCTACCCCGTTCTTTCTCGTTGGGGCAGGAGCATTTGTCATCCCCGACAACGCCCTCATATTCGCCTGGGTCTGGACGCTCGTTATCGCCGAACGGTTGCGAAATGACGGTATGCCCCGACTTGCTCGCAAGTCGGGATCAGCTGAGTCTGCGGGCAAACTAAAATATGCCCACGACATTCATGTCGTGGATGATCCGCACTTGCAAGCAAGCACGGGCCTGTCAACCACCAGCCTGTCAACCACCAGCCTGTCAATGATACAAAGAACAGGTCTGTTCATGCTTCTAGGTGTGCTCACAGGGCTCGCGTTGCTCGCAAAATATCACGCCGTCCTGCTCCCGGCATCGCTGGTGATAGCCTCGATCTACGATAGAGAGCTGAGAAAATGGTGGCTGGACTGGCGTCTCTATGCCGCGCTGGGAATAGCGCTACTGGTGTTTTCGCCAACCATATGGTGGAATTACAACAACGATTGGATTTCATTCGCCGAGCAATTTGGCAAGGGTACTAGTGGAGAGTTTCGCCTGCGTTTCGACTTGATCGGGCAGGCGATCGGTGGGCAGGTGGGATACCTGACACCGTGGGTTGCTGTCGTGTTGTTTATCGGTGTGTTTCGGAAGAAACGGGAGTCGATACCTTTGGATGATCCCAGACATGAATGTCTGGGGCAAGATGACAACGACCTTGTCGAAACGGGGACACTTTCTCCGAAAGTGTCCCAGGAAGTTGCTCATTGCTCACAGCTCAGAGCTCAGAACCGATCGAATGACCGCTGGCTGGTCGCATTCTTCCTCGTCCCAGTGGTCGGAATGACCCTCATCGGCCTGACACGGGGCATACTTCCACACTGGACTATGCCCGGATATGTAGCGGCGTTTATTCTAGCCACGGGTGGATTTGCCTGGACAAAGCGAGTCCGTCGAAACACAGGCATAGCGGTCACTATAAATATCGTCCTGGTCGTTGTGGTCCTCGTGCAGGCCGCCACCGGGTTTATCCCCCTGGAACCGAGAGCGGACCCAACCCTCGATCCGGCAGGGTGGAGGGTAGCGATCGAAGAGTTGGAGCAGTCAGGTGACCTGAATGAAAACGACCTTATCTTCGCCCACAAATGGTTCACCGCTGGCGAGTTGGCATGGGCTGATCGGGGCGAGCATGAGATTGTGATGCTCGGTTCTGATTCCCACATGTTCGCCTGGTGGGCACCGGAGACGCTGCACCGAGGCCGATCAGGAGTGTTCATCACCCAGGCACGCTACAACATCGATCCGGAGAAACACTTCGCCCCACGGTTCGCTCAGGTTGAACAGTTGCAGTTAGACTCCGTACGTCATCGCAACCGTTGGGTGCAGATGAAGGCCTGGCGGCTGACAGATATGCAACACCCATACACTCCGGAGTATGGACCTTTCAGCACACCCTGATAGTGAACCGGATAAATGGGCTCGAGGGGTTATCTCAGCAATCTTAAAAGCCTGTATATTCAGCTAAGTGGTATCTTTGCCAGTCGATTTTTCCGCATGAAGGATTAGCAGCATGGCGATAAAAAACACCCCAACAGAAATACGATGGAATCCGGAACAACCTATCTCAGAAGTGACTCAGACCAGCGATCTGACCGTGTCACCCGAGGTAATAGAAGAGATAGCCGATCTGCGAGCGCAAATCGGCAAAGACCTGGTCATGCTCGGCCATCACTACCAACGTGATGAAGTTATCCAGTTTGCTGACAAACGCGGCGATAGCCTCGCGTTAAGCCAATATGCAGCGAAGGTGGAAGAGGCGAAATACGTAATGTTTCTCGGCGTCCACTTCATGGCTGAAACTGCCGACATGCTGACGCCGAAGGATGTAAAAGTCATCCTGCCGGACAAGCGCGCTGGCTGTACTATGGCTGATATGGCAGACATCGATGATATAGAGGACGCCTGGGAGCAGATCTCTGCCTTCTACGATACCTCAAAGATCATTCCCGTTACCTATATCAATTCTACCGCAGATGTGAAGGCGTTCGTCGGCGAGCACGGCGGGACAATCTGTACCTCTGCCAACGCTCGAAAAATCATCGAATGGGCATTGTCAATCGGCGAAAAGTTGTTCTTCTTCCCCGATCAACACTTGGGACGCAACACCTGCTTCGACCTCGGCATCCCCCTGGACGACATGATAGTCTGGGATCCGGAAGAACCCCTCGGCGGTCACGATCAAGCCAGCGTCAAGGACTCACGCATACTGCTCTGGCGAGGACATTGCAGCGTACATCAACACTTCGTCCCCGAACACGCCGACTCATGGCGGAAACGTATCCCCGACATTAAAATCATCGTTCACCCCGAATGCAGCTTCGAGGTCGTACAGAAAGCTGATTACTCCGGCTCGACCGGTGGAATTCTGAAGACCATCCGCGAAGCCCCGGAAGGGAGCAAGTGGGCGGTCGGCACCGAGAACAATCTGGTCAACCGACTCGGCAACGAGATGGTCGAGCAAGGGAAAGAAGTCTACAGCCTCGCTCCATACGCTTGCCTGTGTTCAACCATGTTCCGGATCAGCCCGGAAGCGCTCCGCGAAAGCCTCAAAGCACTTACGCAAGATGAGTATAAATGGCTGATTACTGTTCCTGATCAAATCCGAAATCTGTCAAATCTGGCGCTCGAACGCATGTTCAAGATAACAGGTTAACGAACAACCTGACTCAGATTATAATAATGAGGCGGATTATTGTAAATGTATGCTATTCAAGCTCTTACATCAACAGAATGTGACAATTCAACAAATCAGAGGCCTTTTCGACTTGCTGTTGCATTATCAGTTTTCTACATTTGTCGTCATGGCACGACCTGTCCGAATACATATCCCCAACGCACTGTACCTGCTGCAGATTCGTGTCCGTCCCGACTCTGAGCTCTTCACCTGTGAGGAAGAGAGAGGACTGTTTCTCGCAAGCATGAGTGATGCTGCAGAAGCCTACGGGGTGACAACCTTCGCTTTCGCACTGTTGCCCCAATCAATACTGCTCTTCGTGCGAGCCGGACAACTGCCACTCTCCCAATACATCCATCGCTGTCAAGCTGGTTACCTCAATCGACTCAAGGCGCTGAGTTTCCGCGAATTACCAAAAATTCGTGATCGGCATCGGGCGATTTTAGTCCAGGATGGACCACTTTTTGAAGAAGTGATGCAACGAGTTCACCTGGCCCCAGTCATCGGAGGACACTGGAGCAATCAGAGCGAAGCTCGCAGATTAGGTGAAATACTCAAGACCCGTTGGACATCGCTACCGATATATAGTGGACAGGATTCACCGCCGGCCTGGTTTGACAGGAGTGAGACGATCAGCCGCCTGGCGCACCTGCAGCCCGAACGACCTGACGAGGCCCCGTTCTGGTGTATCATGCAAGGCGCCAAACAAGTGGGCAGAACGCCAGATGTCCTCGATCAGGTGAAAGCCATGAGCCTGCTCGGATCGGACGAGTTTATCGCCCAACATTACGATCGAGCACGAGGACGTACGGGATCATCATCATCTATACTCAATCGTGGAAACGGGACATCGCCCAACGAAATTCGAGTACGCTTCAATAGACTCAACAGACTGGTGGCACGCCATTACGGCACAGCCCCCAGCGAACTACTCAAAGCACGTGCTCGCCACCCGGGACGGAAACTGCTCATCGAACTATCAATGCGACACCTGATAGGGAAAGGGGGCATCCGTGAATTGGGAGAACGTCTCAATATTTCCGGCAGTGCTATTGCGCACATGAGACGGCAGGTACGACACACGCTGCGTGATGACAACGAATTCGCCACCAAACTCGCGGATCTGGAACTGCAATTCCTCGAGGAAAAATCTTCGCGTACCATGGAATAACCCTGCACGAAACAACTTATAGTGATGCTCGAAACTATTGCCTCATGTTCGCGAAGTCAGTTCACCGTTGGGGCTCGGGGCTCTCGGGGCTCGGAAAACAAATACAAATGCAGCCTCCGGTCAACATACCGACCCTGTCTTTTCTCTTGCTCATAGCTCACAGCTCACAGCTCACAGCTCACAGCTCACAGCTCACAGCTCACAGCTCACAGCTCACAGGCTTGAGTGATTCGTGTGGAAAAGCCGGATTTATTATGAGGCATTCTTTTCAAGAACCAGTATATCCTCAGAGAGCGCCGGACACTCAATCCATCAACATAAAAACCCCACCAATCGGTGGGGTTCAAAACTCACATAAAACTGCTTGAAAAAACACTAGCCGTTCGCCTGGATCATGCGGCTACCATGCCTGGAACAGATTCCGGTAGACGTGATTCCATCTTCTCGATAAGACTGGGAGCGTACTCATTTAACTGGCGGAAAATGCGCCGGGCACTGAAGGCCGAATCATCCATCGGGTTGGCACCACGTGCACGGCAGGCCAACAGGTGAATCCATGATTCAGCAACCAACTTCCGCAAAAACTTAGCCGTGGTCAATGCATTACCACGCTGCTCCGGTTCACTCCAGGGAATACGATCTGCCCAGCTGTTGATACGTTCTTCCCAAGTCTTAAGCTCGGCCTCAATCTCTTCGAGCGACGGCATGTTCTTTTCATACATCTCTACGGTAGGGCTCATGGGTATCTCCTCCTCCTTGTAATGGCAGCAGCGGATACACGTGCCTCTGAAACCGCGAAGCTAACCGAAGATAGTCAGCGAGGCTACCAGTCTCGCTATAGAGCGTCCATCTCCAGCGCCGCAAAAGTAAGCAATATTCAAAACTCGATCAATCCACGCCTCTCAGAGGTGACTCCTTACAACTATCTAAATAACAAATGCTTAAGATGTTTGTTGGTGCTAACTACTCTATTCTCAACCCATCGACATTTTCGATGTTATATCAGTTTTACTAACTTCAACCAGAACAAACGCTAACTATTAGTCGAATTTTACCATTGCCGCTGTTCCCATACAGATTTGCGTAAACTCTTGTTTTTGAATAACCTTAAAAGTTCCCTAACTCGCTAACAAGAAATTCGTATTTAAAACGTAGTGCCCGTGAATCGTTATGGAATGGCTTCACGCACAGCGTACAACGAACCTCCCCAGATAATCTCCCGACATCCTAACTTCTTGTTCTGGTCATGTGTTGTTAGCTCATCCCACGCTCAATGCAAGATGCACATCAAAAAGGCCGAATGCAATCCAAATCCTAACATGAAATTATTCCAATTGATGACTCCGGAGTCAGGAATTCGGTGTCATTTTGCCGTCGGGAGCAGCATTTTCCAGCTATCAATTGACAAACGCCTTGTGGACACGTATCCTGATCATGGCGGCTCGTAATGGCGGATGGTATGTGGAAAATCAATACCCCTGTCATGCTCACCCATAGATCTCATACGGAATGTCCACGCAACCCGCGATATGGAGTTCCCAACTATTTCGCCTTGGAGGCCCAAGATGTCTACCACGAAGAGCAGGTTCCCCCGCACCGTCGAGATTCGCAAGCATCTCGAAGTTGAAATCAAACCGCTGGAGATCAGCCAGATCGACAAGTTGATGGAATTGTGCAGTTCATTGGAAGATGCAGCCATCGCACGCATTCCTTACGACGTCAGCTCACCGAACTACTCGAGGCTTGTCAAACGTCAGATTGAAGATGGACGTGTACACACACTCGTTGCCTGGCACAACGACAACATTGTCGGATCTTTGTCCCTTCATCACAACCCGGCTCTGTGGACGAAACACATTGGCAGTGTTGTATTCGTCTCGCATCCTGAATATCGACGCTATGGGATCGCATCCGTGCTGTTCGAAGAGCTCATCTCATTCGGACAGGATCTCGGCATAGAAAAAATCTATGCTCAACTGACCAAAGAGAACGTGATGGGTATCAAGATGTTGAAGCGATTTGGATTCACTCGCGAGGCTACCTTCAAGGATCATATCAAGGACCAATACGGTCGATATATGGATATGCGAGTCTATTCGCTGGACCTCGAAGGAGCCCACAGGGATATGGCAGACCTGATCGCCGGCTTCAGCGATTATTCCGGCTGATTCTGCCAAGGAAGCCGCGATGTTATTCAGTTAGATATGTCCCCGAACTCCTGCACCATTCTGCTGTGGGAGTTTTTACATTACATCAGTTTTGTATGTCGGAGCTGCTGAGCTCGCCACGTAAGAATAATGGCTCCAAATTGCTTTCCGAGCGGATCAATCTCCTTCTCTCAGCGAGCGGGCTTCCCATTCTCGAGTGTATCTTTGTTCATACTTTCTTGGGGATCATGGTTTGCTTAAACAATTAAATATTAAGAACATAGGCATAGTTGATGAGCTCACTATGAGTTTCAACCCAGGTCTCAATGTGATCACGGGTGAAACTGGCGCCGGGAAATCAATCCTCATTGGCTCAATAGCTCTGACATTGGGAGATCGCGCCCATCCGGATATCGTTCGCGAAGGAACGGCGTTTGTGGAAGCGAGTTTTTCTGATGACAATAGAGCACTGAAACTAGCACGCGAGATCAGGAAGGATGGACGTACCAAAGCGCGCATCAATGGCGTCGCCACGACCATCACAGCCTTGAAAGAAGAAGGGCGCCGCTGGCTGGAGCTAAGTGCGCAACGTGATGGGGCCACCCTGCTGGACCAGGAGACACACCTCGAACACATAGACCGCTTCGCCGGACTCGAGACGGAGATAGTTGAACTCGCAGCCCTGTATCATCGCTATCAAGACCTGAAAGAACAGCTCAGGAAGCTGAACGCAACCATCCTTCGCATGAAGGAAACCGAGGAGCTGGCAAAATATCAGCTGGCGGAAATTGAGGCGTTTGCCCCAATGGCGGACGAAGAGCAGCAACTTGAACGTGAGATGCGTCTGCTGGAAGGTGCGGAATTGCTGTTGCAGGGTCTGGGGCAGGCGGTTGATGAGTTGGATCAGGGTGCAGAACCCATTTCAGACAGGCTCGCAAGCACTATTCATCAGATTTCTGAACTGTCTCGCGTCGATGATTCACTGCGAACACAGGAATCAGCGCTGAACGATGCCCTCGATGTCCTGCGCCAGGCAGCCATGGATCTGGGCAACCGTCGTGATGAGGTTAACCTTGACCCCGAACGGCTGGAAGAAATACGCGATCGGCACGGTCAATTACTCCGTCTTATCCGCAAGTATGGCGGATCAATGCAGGCATTATTGGATCAGTGGGAAGCGCTCAAAACTCGCGAAAATGACAGCGATGAGCTGTTACGTGAACGTGTAAAGCTGCAACATGAGATTCAACTACATTTGATCATCTGGGAGAAAGTCTGCAAGAGGGTTTCGCAAGCACGCGCTTCCATCTGCATGAATATGCAGTCCGAGATGGAGATGGGATTACGTTCGGTTGGTGTTGAGAAACCACGCTTCGAGATTCATCATGCTGAGGGAGATGGTGAGACGGTCGAGTTTCCGGGAATTGGGCTCAAAAAGGTGAGCTCTACGGGTTGGGATAGGCTCGAGTTTCGTATTTCACTTAATCCAGGACATGAAGTAAAACCGGTGCAGCACGTGGCATCCGGGGGCGAACTGAGCCGGATGATGCTTTTACTGCGAGGGTTGAGTCCGCCGGAAGGATTACCGCCAGTTCTGGTCTTTGATGAGATAGACACTGGGATCTCCGGAAAGACCGCCCGTCAGGTCGGATTGCGCCTCAAAGAGCTGAGCAGGACACGTCAGGTGATACTGGTGACACATCTGCCGCAGATCGCAAGCCTTGCAGATCGACACTTGGTGATAGAAAAACACAGCACTGCCGACAGCACCTCAGTTAGTGCGCGAGAATTGTCGATTGGAAGCGATGAACAGGTGGATGAGGTAGCACGTCTCCTCGGCGGAGAGCGGATAAGCGAACCCAGCCGGGCTGCGGCGCGTGAACTGATTGTGACGGCACCTGAGGCGCTGGACTTGTTCGCGTCATCCTGAACGAAGCGAAGGATCTCGGTTTTGACCTTTGTTAATCCGCGCTTGACACTCCAAGCACGGGCCTGAAAACACGTCGTCCTAGAGAGTACGTCGTCCTAGAGAGTACGTCGTCCTAGAGAGTACGTCGTCCTAGAGAGTACGTCATCCTGAGCGAAGCGAAGGATCTCGAAGTTATCTCACTGAAAATTAACTAACAACACACCACATTGACCTATGGACAAACTGATAATACAAGGCGGACATGAGCTTCACGGCGAGGTACAAATCGCCGGAGCTAAAAACGCAGCCCTCCCTCTCATGGCCGCGTCGGTGCTCGTGCATGGCACAACAGAGCTGTCCAACATCCCACGCCTGGTCGATGTCCGAACCATGGGACGGGTGCTGGAAAACCTCGGTCTGGTAATCGAGCGCGACGAAGATGCTGGCCGCTTATCCCTGAACGCTACCAACCTCAACAGCGACACCGCTCCTTATGAGCTCGTAAAAACCATGCGCGCATCCTTTTACGCCCTCGGAGCCCTGATCGGTCGTCTTGGCAAGGCAAAAGTCAGCCTGCCCGGTGGCTGCGCCTGGGGACCACGTCCGGTTGACATCCACCTCAAGGGTTTAGAGGCGATGGGCGTCACCATCGATCTGGATGAGGGCTACGTCATCGCCGACGCGTCCAGAATCCACGGCGCTCACTTCGTCCTGAGTTTCCCGAGTGTAGGTGCAACGGTCAACCTGCTGCTCGTTGCCGCGACAATCCCCGAGGAGACCGTTCTGGACAATGTTGCCCGGGAGCCGGAAGTCACAGCCCTGGTGCGGATGCTGCAACAGATGGGCGCGACCATCGAAGGCACAGGCAGCAGCACACTACGCATCGTTGGAACTCGCGACTTGAAGCCTATCAAGCAGAAAGTGATAGCCGACCGTATAGAAGCTGGCACATACCTCGCAGCTGTCGGAATGGCTGGCGGTGAGATCACCCTCAAAGGTGCCGAGCCCGAGCACCTGACAATGGTCATCGCAAAAGCCGTTGAGGCTGGACTGCACATCACGGTCACCGCCGAGGGTATCCGGGTCAGACGCAATGGAGAGCTGCGCCCGGTAGATGTTGAAACCGCAGTCTATCCAGGTTTCGCTACCGACATGCAGGCCCAGTGGATCGCCCTGATGAGCGTGGCAAATGGCAGCAGCTTCGTTACCGATACCATTTACACCGATCGTTTCACCCATGTTGCGGAATTGATACGCCTCGGCGCGAAGGTCACCATGAAGGAGAACGTTGCCAAGATTCAGGGACCGGCGACACTCAAGGGCGCGCCGGTGATGTCAACTGATTTACGTGCATCAGCCTGTCTCGTACTGGCTGGACTTGCAGCGAAGGGTGAGACGCACATCAGCCGCATTTACCATCTCGACCGTGGATACGAAAGATTGGAAGAGAAGTTGCGCAATGTTGGCGCGGTCATCGAACGGCAGAGTGAATAAGTTGCGTGTTATGTGTTTTCCCCGAGTGTGCTCGCACATTCGGGATTGTTGAAAGTACTGAACTTGAGTTTATACAGTTATCCAGTGAATTCAGCTATGATACATGCCCCTGTTACGACCGAAGGTCATAACAGGGTTGATCCGAAAGTTGTCAAATACGTGTCTGTTTTCTCAGGACACAAGACTCAAGATTCGGGACTTAGGCTAGTGAATCCCTGCGAACCGCCAAAAAGACGGCGGGTCACAGGGGCATATCACTCAACGATTATCCGCGCTTGACAAGCAAGCGCGGGCCTGTCTTTTCCTATGGGCTGTAGGCTGTGGGCTATGAAAGACAGGGGATGCAGGGATTTTATCAGTTCCCACAGCCCATTACCCATAGCCTGTCTTTTTCTCAAGACTCAAGACTAAGGAATACAATGAGTTTCGCCCACCTGCACGTACATAGCCAGTACAGCTTTCTCGAAGCCACAATCCATATCAAGGAATTGGCTGAAGAAGCGCAAAAGATGGAACTTCCAGCCGTCGCGTTAACTGATTATGGAAATCTGTGCGGAGCGCCGGAATTCTATCAGGCAATGCAAAAGGTTGGTGTGAAACCCATCCTGGGTTGTGAATTCTATGTCGTGGATGGCAATCACGCCAACCGTGGTCTGGATATGCACGGTCGTAGACCCACCTTGTACCACCTGCCGTTACTCGCAAAAAACGCCGCAGGATGGCGTAATCTGATGCAGATGTCGTCGAAAGGGTATCTCGACGGCTTCTACCACAAACCACGCGTCGACTTCAAGCTGCTGGAAGAACACAAGGAAGGGTTAATCTGCCTTTCTGGTTCACCGTTGAGCCATGTAAATCGTCTTCTGGCGATGGGGAAGGAAGATGATGCGCGCAAATCTGTCCTGCGTTTCCGGGAGTGGTACGGCGATGATTTCTATCTGGAGTTGATGGACCACGGTCTCGAAGATGAGGCAACGTACAATGCTTTCCACATTGAAATCGGCAAAGAGCTGGGCATTCCACTAGTCGCCTCCAACCACGTTCACTATCTCAAACAAGAACACAGCGAGGCGCATGACATCCTGCGTTGTATCGGAATGCGCACCGATTTGAACAATCCTTCTCGTCCGAGGCTGCCCAACGACAAATATTATTTCAAATCGCCGGAGGAGATGAAGGAACTGTTCTCCGCCTTGCCTGAGGCAATCTCAAACACGCTGGAAATCGCCGACAAGGTGGAATTTGAACTCAAATTTGGCGAGAAACACTTCCCCAAATTTCAGATTCCGAAGGATGTTGACGCCGCGGACGATTTCGAGTATCTGCGTCAACTGAGTGAAGAGGGCCTGCCCAAGCGATATGCGGACGTTACCGACGAACTCTATCAACGTATGGAGTTCGAACTCAACATTATCCAGATGAAGCATCTCGCCAGCTATTTCCTCATCGTTCGCGACTTCATCGTATTCGCAAATGAGCGGGAGATTCCGGTCGGTCCGGGACGGGGCAGCGCCGCCGGATCACTGGTCTCATATTTGATCGGAATCACCAACATCGATCCGATGGAATACAATCTGCTGTTCGAACGATTCATCAATCCGGAACGAGAGAGTTATCCCGATATTGACGTCGACTTTTCCGATGATCGACGCGGGGAAGTGATCGAATACGTGCGGAAAAAGTATGGCGCTGATTGCGTCTCGCAAATCATCACTTACGGTCGCATGCTTGCTAAAGGGGTAGTCCGTGATGTCGGACGAGTGATGGGTTTGCCGCTGGAAGAAGTCAATGCCATCGCCAAGCTGATACCCGATCCCGTACAAGGCAAATCGAAGAAGCTCTACGAAGCAATAAAAGACGTTCCCGAACTCAAAGAGCTGATCGAATCACGTGGTGAATACAAACAACTGATGGAGCGAGCCCTGACCCTCGAGGGCACAGTCCGCAATCAGGGTGTACATGCTGCCGGCGTAATAATCACTCCCGAACCTATTACCAATTTCGCGCCATTGAGCCGTGCCGGCGAGGAAGGCGTGGTTGTCCAGTTTGACATGAACAACGCCGAAGCACTCGGCATGCTCAAGGTTGATTTCCTCGGCCTCAAAACCCTCAGCATCCTCGACAAAACACTCGCGCTTATACGGAATAAGGGCGTTGAACTTGATCTCGACGACATACCGATTGATGACAAGCCCACCTATGAACTGTTCTCACGTGGCGACACCATCGGCATCTTCCAGTTTGAATCAAGCGGTATGCGTGAGAATTTGAGGAAGTTGCTGCCGGAACGGCTGGAAGACCTGATCGCCATGAACGCCCTGTATCGGCCCGGTCCGATGGCAAACATTGACGATTTCATTAATTGTAAACAGGGCCGTCAAGAAGTGAAGTACCTGCATCCAACGCTCGCCCCAATCCTCGACGAAACCTACGGCATCATCGTCTACCAGGAACAGGTGATGCAGATCGCGAATCAGATCGGGGGGATGAGTCTCGGCCGAGCGGATGTTTTGCGACGTGCGATGGGTAAGAAAAAAGAAGGCCTGATGGGGGAGATGCAGCCTGAGTTCGTCGAAGGCTGTAGTGCGTCCGGGCTGAGCCAATCGCAGGCAATGGAACTCTGGGCGTTGATTCTCAGGTTTGCCAAATACGGATTCAACAAGTCTCACGCTGCCGGGTATTCGCTGGTCGCATATCAAACCGGCTACCTCAAGACCCACCACCCGGCCGAATTCATGGCCGCCTCAATGACTGTCCGCAAGGGCAACACCGATGAAGTCGTCCTCTTCCTCGAGGAATGCCGACGTATGGGCATCAAGGTTCTACCGCCATGTATAAATGAGTCCGAAGAAGATTTCACCGTAACCAGAAAAGGCCAGGTCCGATTCGGACTGACTGCGATCAAAGGTGTTGGATCAGCCGCCATTCATAATCTTCTCGGTGCACGCGATACCGGCGGCAAATTCAACGATCTTTTCGAATTGTGCGGGAAGATAGACAGCCGGATTCTCAACAGAAAAGCCCTGGAAAACCTGATCCTCGCTGGTGCGACCGAATGCCTGGATGGCCATCGAAACCAGCAAGCGCAGGTTTTGGATAAATCAATGGCGTTCGGACAACAATTGCAGCAGGATAACGCCCGTGGACAAGTCAGCCTCTTCGGCGGTGGGGACGATGATGAGAGCGGCATCGGCCTGCCACATCCTGAACTCCCCGACGTTCCCAAAATGACCGCCAAAGACCTGCTCGCAGCTGAACACGAACGCCTTGGCTTCTATTTTTCCGGACATCCACTGTTGCGTTATCGACATGAGGCGGACGCTCTGTCCATGCACAAAGTCGTAGATCTGATGGAGCTCCAGGACGGTACCAGCATACGCATCGTCGGGTTGGTCAACTCGGTGAAAGGCCGCCAGACCAGGAATGGTGACATGATGGCTAACGCTAAACTGGAAGACCTCACCGGCTTCATCCCCTTGCTCATATTCCCTCGATCATATGAAAACTGCAAAGAGATCCTCAAGGATGATGAACCATTCCTCATCGCGGGAAAGGTCAAAAGTCAACAGGATCAGGTTGATCTGATAGTTGAGGAAGTTGAACCGTTGGACACGGCGGTCAAGCGTCTGATAAAGGCGATCCGGATTCGCTGGACGTATGATCGTGATGCTGAAACAATGATTGCCTTCGAGAACATCGTTCGCAAGCATCCCGGTGGGGTTCGGATCAAAGTTCATTTCCAGAACGGGGATGGCGGCTCATGGGTGATGACCAGTGAACGATATAAAGTCAGCACCAACCAGCAGTTCCTCAAAGCTGCTGAAAAACTGCTCGGCGAAGGAAACCTCAGGCTGGAGACGGTTGGGTAACAAGGAGGAAGTCATCCTGAACGAAGTGAAGGATCTCGCAGTTATCCTTTTGTAAATAAACAGACTATCCGATTA
>CAJVXH010000030.1 GCA_913009835.1 uncultured bacterium | reverse complement strand
CGCAATGAGCTTTTTTCCAATTTGTCTAACTTTTTTTTTCTGTTTTTTTTTGTTAATGATACGGCGACCACCGAGATCTACACTCTTTCCCTACACGACGCTCTTCCGATCTGACAAAGCGTCAGATAGTCAGAGACCACGTCGTAGCGGATCAAAACGCCGAGGTCGTTCCAAGAAAAACAGCGGTGCAGGATCTGCCAACCAGCCGAGCCAAAGCCGTGCCAACGATGTGAAGGCAACTGGCAACACTCGCGATCAAACTCAAGCGAATCAGGGTACGAAGAACGCTACCGAGAAAGCAGATCGCAATAGTAGCCAACGTCGCGGGAATCGTGGACGAAACCGAGGACCTGCAAATGCACCGTCTGGTGAGAAGAAACCACGAGATAGTCACTCTGAAAGTGAATCCGCCAGGAAGACCAGTGAGACTCCTCGCCCAGTGAACAAAGCTAGTGGGGATCCAAGTCAGAGCCCATCTTCGCAACCCAAAGATGCAAAACCAGTTGGAAAACCTCCGCGATCACGCGGACGAAATAGAAAGCGGTAATTGACTCATGAGCAAGCCTTTTTACATCACTACGCCTCTGTACTACGTCAACGATGAGCCACACATCGGTCATGCATACACCACCGTGCTCGCAGACGTATTGGCCAGATACCACCGTCTGTTTGGCGATGACGTCCACTTTCTCACCGGCACCGACGAGCACGGTCAGAAAGTTGACGCTTCCGCTAGAAAACTGGGACGTACTCCCCAGGAACACTGCGACATCACTACTCAGGCGTTCATTGATGTATGGACAAAACTGGGCATCGATTATAGTGACTTCATCCGCACCACCCAACCTCGCCATAAGAAAGTTGTAACCGAGATACTTCAGCAGATTTACGATCAAGGCGACATCTATCAGAAAGAGTATGAAGGCTGGTACAGCGTCTTCGAAGAACAGTTCTTCACCGAGAAGGATCTGGTGGACGGCAAGGACCCAATCGGACATCGCCCCGTCGAATTGATCAAGGAGACTAACTACTTCTTCAAGATGTCCAAGTATCAGGACTGGCTGCTCAAACATTACGAAACTAATCCTGATGCTATCGTACCATCTTTCCGTCGCAACGAAGTGCTGGGCTTCCTGCGTGAACCGTTGAATGATCTCTGCATCAGTCGCCCAAAGAGCCGTCTTAGCTGGGGGATTGAGATCCCCTGGGACAGTGATTATGTCACCTATGTATGGTTCGACGCGCTCCTCAACTACTATTCAGCCACAGTCAGTCCGCCGGAGGGAATGAGTGTCAATTGGCCAGCCCAATATCACCTGATCGGAAAAGACATTCTCACCACCCATGCCGTCTATTGGCCGACAATGCTCAAGGCTGCCGGACTCGAACCACCGGAACGTATCCTCGCCCATGGCTGGTGGATGTCGAAAGATGCCACGAAAATGTCCAAATCCACCGGGAATGTGATCAAGCCGCTGGATATGGCCGACAAGTATGGCACTGACCCGTTCCGTTATTATGTCATGCGCGACATGGTTGTCGGTCAGGATGCCAATTTCAGCGAAGAACACGTCGTCAAACGCTTGAACAGTGACCTCGCCAACGATCTGGGCAACCTCCTCAACCGTATTACCAAGCTGCTCACCCAACATTTCGACGGTATCATACCGGAAGTTGTCTGGGACGAAGAAGATCCACTGATCGAGCTGTCCCGTGCGACCACTCACAAAGTCAAGCAGTTGATCGAAGACATTCAGATCCACGCTGCTATCGAAGAGACGCTACAGTTCGTCCGTGCGATCAACCGTGACATCACCGAAGCTGCGCCCTGGACCACTGTCAAGACCGATAAAGAGCAAGCTGGACGCGATCTCGCACGCGCGGCGGAAAGCCTGCGTATAGCTGCCATTCTGCTCAACCCGATCATGCCGAAAATGATCCCCGAAGTGCTGACAAGACTTGGCTTGGATGGCTTTCACTCACGTACCTGGGATGACGTTGATTGGAGTGATATACTAGCCGGAAAAAAAGCTGTTCATGGCGATCCGCTCTTCCCCAGGCACCGCAAACCCGGTGACCAGGAAGAGAAAAATAAGCCGAAGAGTGAACCGAAGAAGAAAAACAAAGCTGAGAAAGCAAAGCCTGAAGCAGACGACAGCCAAATCAGCTTTGAACAGTTCAAGCAGGTGGATTTACGAACTGCCGTAGTCCTGGAAGCTGAACCCATCGAAGACACTGACAAGTTGATGAAGCTGAAGATCGATCTCGGCAGTGAACAGCGTCAGCTGGTAGCCGGTATTAAACAGCATTACACCGTCGAAGAGATTATCGGGAAGACCATCATAGTTGTCGCTAACCTGCAGCCTGCGAAAATCCGTGGCGTCAAAAGCCAGGGGATGCTGCTGGCGGTACACGATGGCGATGAGCTTCGCCTGCTAACTCCGTCCGCGCCGGTTTCTCCTGGGAAACGGGTGTCGTGACGCATTTACGCCAGTGCAAATTCTACTGCAGCATTCGCATGAAGTTCGGTCGTGTCGAAATAAGGCACCGCTACCTGCTCCTGTTTAACCAGCAGACCGATTTCCGTGCACCCGGCGATCACCCCCTCTCCTCCCCGTTCAACCAGAGATTCGATGATCGAGACAAACTGGTCGCGTGAAGAATTTACAATCCTGCCCTGAACCAGTTCATCGAAGATCACTCGGTGGATCAATTTCCGGTCCGGTTCGTCCGGGACAATCACCTTCAAGCCGAATTGTCGCTCCAAACGGTCACGATAGAACTCCTCTTCCATAGTAAAAGCGGTGCCGAGCAGAATGATTGATCGCAACCCCTGTTCACGAATCGCCGTGCCAGTTGGACTGGCGATGTGCAGCACTGGCACATTCACAGCCTTACAGACCGTGTCATACACCTTATGCATGGTGTTGGTGCAGATCAGAATGCCATCAGCGCCGGATACTTCAAGTTTGCTCGCGGCATCTGCCAACTCCTGGCCCAACTCCTCCCAACGGTCCGCATGCTGTAGCTCCTGGACATGATTGAATTCCACGCTGACCATGTTGATCTTCGCAGAATGCAATCCGCCCAGCCGCTCTCGCACACCCTCATTGATCAAGCGATAATAATGCTGCGTGCTCTCCCAGCTCATACCGCCTATCAGCCCTATTGTCTTCATCCTACCCCCTGCAGGCTCTGGGCCTGCGTGCAAGCGCAGATTATCTGGACTGAGTTATGAGCTGTGAGTAATGAGCAACAGACAAGACAAACAACGCTTGCCACGGACTGAAGTCCGTGGCAAATGTGGTTTTCTCATCTTTTACTCATGGCTCATTGCTCACAACTCACAACTCACAACTGGTTTAACTTTTACTCCACCGTCACCGATTTAGCCAGATTTCGCGGTTTATCCATATCTAGTCCGAGAAGATCCGCAACATGATAGGACAACAATTGCAATGGCAGCACAGCCAGCAGAGGGACCAACAGTCGGTGCGTTGTAGGAATATACAAGGTATGGTTCGCTAGATCATCCATACGGGTATCGCCTTCAGTCACCAAGGCTATCACAACACCATCTCGGGCTCGAACTTCCTGGGTATTCGATAGAATCTTACGGTTCGAAGTGCTGTTCTCCGCAGCCAGAACAAACACTGGCATATTACGGTCAATCAACGCAATCGGACCGTGCTTCATCTCCGCGGCAGGATAACCCTCAGCGTGGATGTAGCTGATTTCCTTCAGCTTTAACGCGCCTTCCAACGCCACTGGGTATTGAGTTCCACGACCAAGATAAAGGAAATTGCTCGCCCGGCAGAACATCTTGGCAATGTCCAGAATCTGCGATTGATCTTCCAGGATTCTTGTTGCTTTTTCGGGAAGTTGACGCATCGCCTGAGTGATTTCAACACTCATTTCATCCAGCCCCATCCGCTGCTGACGGAGAAGCAATGCGATCAACACCAGCACCGTCACCTGGCTGGTAAACGCCTTCGTAGACGCCACTCCGATTTCAGGACCAGCGTGCAAATACACACCACCAACACTCTCACGCGCAATCGTGGAACCGACACTGTTTACTACCGCCAGTGCCAACGCCCCCCGAGATTGTGCTTCTCGAAGCGCTTCCAGAGTGTCAAGCGTCTCACCAGACTGGCTGATGGCAAAGGCAACCGTGTTCGGAGGAATAACCGGCTTGCGATACCGGAATTCAGATGCGTATTCCACTTCAACCGGAATGCCTGCCAATTCCTCAATCAGGTATTCGCCCACCAAGCCGGCGTGATAGGAAGTTCCACAGGCGAGAAACAGAATCCGTTCAGCCTTGGCCAACTCATCCATATGCTGAATCAAGCCACCCAGCTTGATACTACCGTCATCGAGTATCCGCCCACGCATGGTGTCCATCAACGTTTGCGGCTGCTCCATGATCTCCTTGTACATGAAATGAGAATAACCGCCCTTTTCGATCTGCTCGAGAGAGAAATCAATGTGCGTCGTTTTACGCTTGATCGGAGAATGATCGAGGTTGAAATGATTGAACTCGCCGTCCTCAACGATGCCTATTTCGTTGTCGTCAAGGAAGATGACATCGCGGGTATGTTCCACCATAGCTGCGAGGTCCGAGGCGACAAAAATCTCGTCTTTTCCCACCCCTACCACCAATGGTGATCCTTTGCGAGCCACAACCATGCTGCGTGGGTGATTCTTGTGCATCACAACGATACCGTAAGTTCCTTCAACACGCAACAGAGCACGCGTCACCGCTGCGAGCAGATCACCTTCATAGAATTCAAGAATCAGGTTTGCCAGAACTTCGGTATCCGTATCACTTTGAAATGAATAGCCCGATCCAACTAGATATTCCTTCAATTCACTAAAGTTCTCAATGATACCATTGTGGATAAGGACCAGATCCTCACCCATCGCAAAATGAGGATGAGCATTGATGTCGTTCGGCACGCCATGAGTGGCCCAACGAGTGTGCCCAATACCCACTGTTGATTCCAGTTTCTGACCATCTTCGCTCAGCAAAGCCTCAAGCTCAGCCAGACGCCCCTTCCTCTTCATAACCTTGATGCCGTCACCGTTCATCAAGGCGATGCCGGAAGAATCATATCCCCGATACTCGAGGCGTCGCAATCCATCAAGAAGCAAAGGAGTGGCCGGACGATGTCCGATGTATCCGATTATACCACACATTTAGTCTTTCCTTCCAACTCAACACGCGGCTTCATGCCGCATACGGATAGCTGTAAAATGTACCGTCAATCTAGCTAGATACTGTCTCCAATAAAACGCCAGACAACCTGTTCTTCACAGCCGGGAGAAGCTCCATTGATATGCGTCTCGACACAAATCAGGCTCACCCGCGAATTATGATGCTGATATTCAGGCCGAACTCCTGGAATCTGGTTGTGTTAATCTTCGTCTTGGTTACACCATACTTGTAGTGGAGCGAACCATTCACATTCCGCGAGAAACGATAGCTGATTGAAGGACCAATTGACCAGTTTGAACGTTCGCTGGTGATCTCAAAATCAAAGCCCGGTTCCAGGGTTTCATCGGCATTAGCTGTCTGATCAAAACTGAATGAGAAAGTGGTCTCGTTGTCAAAACGTTGATTCTTGAACGGCCAGACCGGGATGGGAATACGGAATCCCGTCTTCCGAGTGTAATTGCCGGTCAGGCTGATACCAGTAGTGGTGTTTCGCGTTTTACCACCATGAGAGGGAGTTTCCGAGATCTGCTGCGACCAAGTATACCGCGCTGTCGTGCTGATTCCGAAGTTCCAGGTAATATTGACCCCGGCCAGTGGACTGAAACGCTTTTCGTATGACTTCCTCTGAATGACTTTCTCAATGCCGCCGCCTTCTTCCGGCGTCCTCTCAATATTATCCCAGGTTTCGCTGTAAGAACCCGAATATGCGTGGTCGAACGAGATGGTCTGTGCAATGTCCTTCAGTGGACCAAACTGCTCAATTCCCGTCCATCGCAGCTGGTAATTCGGCATATCAAAAGCTGAGAATGATTTCTTGTCCTTGTCATACAGGAAAAAGGATGATTTTGAGTTCGAACCGGAAACCTTGGTTCCGGTAGACTTTGAAATCTTCAGACTATAATCCATCGATGTGTTGAGACGAGTTGTCCAATCTATCCCACTGCGAACTGTGTAATCATCCGAGCGGTTGCTGGTTTGTATCGACGTAACACCAGGAACTTGTGTCAATCCGGAATTTCCAGTTAGCCCGAGTCGGTAGAACATGTCAGGTATCCCATCATCGACACCCGGATTGCTGAACGAGGTTGTCTGGCTGTACCTGAAAGTTATGTCCTGCATCTTCCTGAGGAAGCCCATACTTAGACGGTAAGGATTGAGTGCACGCAAAAGAGCACGCTGACGCGCACGTGCGAGTTCAGCATCCGTCGGACCAGTATCCTCTTCTTCCTCACCCTCTCCAGCAACCTCTCCCTCTTCGCCATTTTCTCCTTCGAGACGGTCGAACTCATCCTCACGGCCCAACATCCGCGCGAAGTCGCGAGCCTGTTCGTCCTGAACGCTGCCAGAGCCCGATTCAGCAGGGATAATCTGACGCAGACGGAAAGTTAAATTCCCACTCAAGTTGTTGTTCGTGGAGATGCTGCGCCCAGTGTTCGTGAAACCACTCCAGGTCCAATTGTAGGCAGTGGAATAATCGAAGCTGGTGTTCAGCCAGCTTACGATGGTGGGACTATATCCCAACCTGACGGTCTGACGCTTCTGAGTGTCGGCAAAGGGCATATTGAAAGCAGTCCAGAACTTGTCCTTGAACAGCTGATCATCTTTTGAAACACGATTCCACGGCTGCGAGAGAAGATTGTATCGGTCGGGGCTCAGAGATATTTCAGCTTCATAATAGATGTATTCGAGAATAGCTCCGGGATCTTCACCATTATTCAAGCGGTTTTCAGCTTCATTTGCTATCAGAGCGCCCGGGATTCCGAAGAAATCAAATTCACGAAGTTGCTCAATCAGCTGCTCAACCATCTGACGTTCCGTAAGACCCTGCTCAAACAACCTTTCAACCACATTCAGCGGTTGATCTTCACGCAATATCTTCTGACGCGCGCTGTCCTCTGGCACCATCTGCGATGATACTGAGTAGCTATAGTCCAGAGTGAGTGGACGGAACGGATTGATCCCGGTACTCCAGTCACGGTTCATCTGTAGATTATAATTTGGTCGCTCAAGCGCGTTACGATACTTCTGCGATTTTTGAGTTTCGGTGGCATCAAGCCCGGCATTGAAACGAGTGGGCAAGTAGCTGAACTTTGAATCAGCCAGTCTGTTCAGAACTGGAATGTTCTCTGTCCAGCCGAAGATGTCCAGTTCACGCCGTTCGATAGGCAATGAGTAACCGATATCTCCTCGGTTGGTAAATGTTTTATTGTACTGGTAACTCAGGCTGGAAGAGTACTTCTCACCCCTGCTGTACGAACTGCTGATTCGATCCGAGGTGTAACGCGGCAACCAATGACTGCTCTCGCGATTCTTCGATAAATTGATACTCCAAGAATAATTCTGAGCGGTTGTGAATAGAGTGTCCACTCCCCATCTCGTCCTGTCCTGAAGTGGAATGCCATTCAACTCGTTCATTACCAAACTTCCATCAGCATTGCGGAGATATTTATCTTCGAAATGTCGCTTGCTGAATGCCATCTCGGCGTATCGACTCCACACATTCAGCTCGCGCGATTCAACCAACGACTCGGTGCGAGCGTCACCATTGTCAGATGTGTACTTGGGAATATCCAGGGAGCTGGAAACTGTGCCGCGGACCGGTATACTGTAACCTAGAGCCGGATCAAGGAAATCATGCAGCTGAATCGAACCCGAGACTGTTGATTCCAACGTGCTTCGAGACGTTCCTGATCGTTGATCCACCTGGTGGAAATCTGCATCAGACTGTTTGATATTCATATTGAGGTCGAGGAACTTGGCAAAAGAGAGATCCAGCGAGCTACGCATCGCCATGCCCCGCTCCTTGCGCACTCCAGAGAGTCGAAGCTCATCTACCCACACTTCAATGCCTTCACTACCCTGGATGGATCGGCCCGTATTACGTACACCCACAGAATACACGTCAACCGAACCTATTGACGGCGAACCTACAACTTTCATCGAGTGACCGTTGGCCAGAGTTTCGTAGGCTATATCCTCACCAGTCTCCTCTGCCTTCTTCTTCAAACTGGTCAGACGGTCGAGGTCTATTAATATCTCATTGTCAGCCCAGCCAGGTTCGATTGGTAACGAATACTCGTAATAACCAAGATTTGCACCCTCAAATCCTGATCCAAACCGCAAGAAGAACTCAAGATTCTTGTCATTGAGATTCTGTGGGTTACGTCCACCGCCATGAACAAACATCTTCAACTGACGATACTCACGAAGATCCTGATTATTGTTGAGAGTCTTGATCAACTGCCCTTCAGTTGCCGAGGGCATGTCACCGATATTCAGAACCAGCGACTGCTCCTTGCTGCGAATATTCGTGATCGGATCGACCTGACCTGCCACTCCTGAAGGAGGATTATAATCCTCAGGATTGTCATAGGAATTGATCGTCGAAGCCGTAATGTATACCGTAGTATCACCCGTAACTGGGCTGATAATAGGATCTTCCAGCCATTCGTTTCCCACCAGTTCAAGCTGCGCGATCTGTAGTTTCAGAGGAGTGCTGAGCTCACCAACCCATAGCCGGATGAACTCAATCTGGGTACGATCTGGCTCGTTGATCTCATCGTAGATATCATCAATCGGAATCCTGATGAGTCGCCAACCCTTTGAGTTCGCCTGGCCACCACGAACATACTTGACCTCATGAACTGGATCATTCATACGGAACTGGTAGCGGAAGAAATTATTTGCCAGATTGAGGTTGAGGTCACCGTCCAGATCTTCCGTGTCCGGGTAACGAGCTTCGTCCTGAGCATTATTCTCGGAACCGTTGATCTGCTCCACATCGCTGGAATTTCCCGCACTGAAACGCCAGTTATCACTCGAGAAAGGCTCCGGCTCATCATCATCGGTATTGCCTATTGTTCCACGGTTATGTAATCCATCATCATTCAAATCCCACCAGTCATATTGAGGCGAGGTGAAATCATAGCCATTGTCATCAACAGTCCAAGGTTCATCGTTTACTTCCCAGGGAGGATCATTGCCATTCTGACCATCCAAACCAACGTCTTCGCCGTCATCGAGGATGTCATTACCATAGGTTACCGTCTCAAACAACGGTTCATCCTCAGTGTCCAACTTGTTGTTCGGAATGTAATCCTCGCTGATCTGGCCGATGTCCAGATAGAAAGCAGCGTCCGATCCACCACCATCCCATTTCATCCAGATCTCGACAAACTTCGCATTACTCTGATTGTGGAAACCCGCGGACAACGAACGCATCACTCCATTCCAGGTTTCCTTCGGTTCAACTTCCTCCCTGCGCAGGTTGTTTACAGTCGGGTCGACCTTTAATATCAGCACGTCCGTGTTGTTCGGAACGTTGCTGTTTACTTCTCGATTTGGCCAGATATCAGTGATCGGTACCTGTTTGAATGGATTATACCAGTATATGCGGCTACGAATATCGTAATTGTCCAAGATGGTGGAAGGGATACGTCCTGATGGCAAACGCACCGGATGAGATGCCGGATACCAGTTTTTACGCCGTACAGTAAATGGTGTGGCACGTTGAGCGGCCTCGAAATCGTCTATGTAGGCGACACCAGCATCGTCGCCAGTTGAACCATTGTTCAAACTATTCGGATTCGGGAATACCTGGGCTATCTCACCCTCAAACCTGACCTCAGAAGGTTCATCAGTGCTGATGAAAGGTATAGCATTAACCATCTGGGTCATGAAATATGGCTGGAACCTGAGGCTGGTGTTTAAATCCCAGATGAAGTTCTGAAGCGGCTCATTACCAACCTTGACACGCTTTTCAATAGGTTTTTCGTTGAAATTAAGTAACGTCAGCCCGATGTAACTGCTCTCCCAAAGCGCATATTCGAGTCGAATACCGAGCATGGTCCGCTGGTCAAGCTGGAAAACCTCGCCAGACTCGTACTTGATCTCGAGGTTGGCATTCGGACCAAATGCCGCCTGATTGAGAATTGTGATCTGACCGGACAAATAATCGATGATGTAGTCCGTGTCCTTTTTCTGCAAGGCCCCGTTGATGAATACTTCCTCAGATCCAGCGAGAACATTGATCCCCAGGTTAATGTTGGCCGAAGCGTTGCTGTACTCAGCCTGGAGAATGAAGTTCTTTACAAGTGTCACCTGTGATTGAGGATCCGGATCGTAGATGTTCGGATTCGCCAGAGTTGAATCAATGTCTGTTTCTATCAATGTACCACCGATATAATAACCCTCTGGATCAAACGGTCTCAGATCCGGGAAATGAATCTCACCGTAGTTATAGCGGACCCACTGCTCGTCAATCAATCCATCCGGTGCACTGCTGCCATCCGTACCGCGAGTGTCCAGGCCAAAAATCTCCAACCAACTCTTACCCAATGGACTTGTTCGTGGACGTTCTGTGAGGTTTCGGACGAGGTTGAAGTTGAAATCATCCGGTTTCAAACCCGTCGTGCCCATCCAGTAAACATGCTTCCAAGATAGATCCCAGGTGGGGTTGTTGGCGTTCTCACTCTTAGGTTTCAACAGCTTGAGAACTACTTTTTTCGCCTGCGGTTCAAGAGTACCTACGGTCGCACTTGAGCCCGCAACACGATACGCGACACCTATAATCTCAGTGTTTTGAGCGCGATACTTCAGACGGATGTATCCCAGATTCTGATCCAAGTCATAATCTACGCCTTCCTCAAGTAACTTGAAGAAACCATTCCCAGCCCAGTCAGCAGACTGAACAACAGGATCATTGTTGTACTCTTCAATTTTGGCTGTAATCTCTTCAACTGAGGCACCAGTGAGATTCGGGACAAAATCAGGCAAACTCTCATCATAGACAGCCCAACCATTGTAGAATGTTGACACGTCAGCGGTGGCGACGACGCTTCTATATACCTCCAGCCGCTCAATTGGTGGTTCCGAGGCGATGAAGTTAAGATCTGAAGTGTAATTGGCATATGCGTTGCGGTAGGCCATATCGAGGAAAAAATACTGGTTGTCCATGAATGCCGCATCATTGATCTCATTTGACTGCGACTTACTACCGCCAGAATAACTTAGCTTGTTTTTCTCACCCTTTTGCAAGGAGGCAATAGTTGTCACCGACAACGGACCCACTTGAGAAACAGTCTTGAATCCGAACAAGCCCTCATTCTTCGATGACATGGTGGCGAGCTGAGTGCCGGGGAGAGAGAGCGAAACGTTACCAGCCTCAATTGATTGGATAATCTCGTCTTCGTAGCCAGTGTATTCGAGACGCACATTGTTTTGAAATTCGAAAACGCGCTCAGAGTCCTGATCGATCTCAACTGAGACCTTATCGCCCACCTTGCCGACAATGCGAAATTGCTGCGTCTGGTCAATCTTGAAGTTGTAGTTCGCGCGGTCATTCTGAACTGTTACAACTTCATCGGACTTCTCCCGTCTTAATCCTCCCTCGATACTGATTTTACCAGAAACACGCAGACCTACCCGATCCCCCCCGAAGATCCTCCGGAATGTCTTATTCCTGATCTTGAAAGGAACCTGGATCTCAATCGCATCTTCGCTCTCAGTGCGAGTCGGCCGGGATACTTCTTCATAGAACGCTTTACGCAACTCCTGCTTGCGATCTCTCTCAAATCGATAGTTGCGGTAATCCTCACGAGATTCGACTATGGGACGGCCGTATTCGCGACCAAACAGGGAACGTGTTGATATGTAATAGCCACGCGCGGAGTCCAGCTCAGTCTCCATGCGGAAAATGATAGCTTCATGATTAAACTGGGCGAGACTGTCTACCCCAAACGCACTGTAGGGCTTGGGCAGACGAAGATCTTCATCCGCATCGAACCAGCCAGGAACTCGTGAGCGGAGTTCCACACCGATTTGTGCAGATGCAAGAGATGGAACAAAAACCAGCAGGAACAGCGCGAGGGTGAAAAGGAGTGGAGAACTCACCCGACGCTGCTCACGGCGCCTTCCGGATTGAATCACAAGGCCGGTACCTCAACTCATCGTATGTCACTTAATTGTGAACAGGACCGTGAACAAGCTTCGAGGAACTACCTCCAATACGTCAGCAGTGAAAATGATCATCTGCCCGAGTCCGTCAGCGGACTCAATGAGATAATCAGTAAGATTCTTTGCGCAAAGCCAAGGGTTCTACTCGCTCAGTCGCCTGATAGATCCGCTCTCAAGCCTACCGTCTGCGACGATGCACTCGCGTACGAAGCGGCTTGCCCTTGGGTACTAATTTCGATTCTTCCTTTTCAACAGCCTTAGTCTTTTCAACAACCGGCTTTGCTTCGGGCTTGACCTCAACCTTTTCAACCGGCTTGGCTACAGTTTTGGCAGCCGCAGGCTTGGGCTTTGCAGTTGTCTTTCTGCTCGCAGGTTTCCGAGGGGCCGACTTCTTCACCGTTTTGCTGACACCCTTGTCCGGCACCGCTTCCTCAGGGGTCGCAATCTTAGTCAACTCGACCAATTCAGGTGCGTCTGCGGTGGCTGTCTCAGCTTTCGGCTTCGGCTTGGCTGTCGAACGACGACGTATGTTCCGACGAACCGGCTTCTTCATCTCCGTTTCGGCCTTGGCTTCAACCGCAATGGGCTCCACGGGGACTTCCGGTGCGGCCGTCTCCTTCACTTCCTCAGTATTCTTTGCGGTAGTCGGCTTGCTTGCAGTGGAACGACGACGTGGGCTTCGACGGGCAGGCTTCTTCGTCTCCGGCTCAGCATCCTGGGCTGAAGACAGGAAACGAGTCCCAGTCGAATTTACAATCAGGCTCGGACCCTTTGAGGCTGAGGGAGCAACACTGGTTCCTGACGTTATTCCGCCCTCACCCAGATCCCCCGCCATACCGAAGCCAGTCACCACTGGAGTTCCGCCACTGCGAGGATCCTTGATCAAACCAATCAATTGATGCTTCGCCGCATCCTCCAGCAACAACGAGAAGCTGGAGTAGCCATACTGGCCTTCCGAAAAGGACGGACGCTTCCGACGAATTGCATCCTTGATCAAACTGCCCCAGAGAACGTCCTTGTTCTCACGCATGAGGGCAGCTACAGCGTCAAGCAGGAGACTGAAGCCATCGAATTGACGCTTTGATAAACCGACCGGGAGCTGGGGACGATGAACCGGCAGGCTGACCAAGTCTTCATAAAAGATGAATTCGTCACAGTTGTTCGCGAGCAAGTTGCTAGTGGATTGGGTCAGGCCAAAACCGATGACCCGCTTGTTATTTTCCTTCAACTTGGAAACGAGAGGCGTGAAGTCGCTATCACCTGAACCTATGACAAAGGTTTCGATATGCTCCTTGGTGTAGCAGAGATCCAGAGCATCAACCACCAGGCGAATGTCTGCAGAATTCTTGCCGATATTCCGACGCATCGGAATATCAATCATCTCTATGGCGTGTTCGTGAAGAGCGTGCTTGCCTTCGGAAAACAAATACCAGTCGGCATAGGCTCGCTTGTAAATGATACGTCCCTTTTCGAGGAGACGTTCCAGTACCGTTCGAACTTCAAACGGCTTGCCAGTGGTCTCTTTAAGACCAATGGCTATGTTATCGTAGTCGATAAATAGGGCTATTAGGTTTTCTTTATCTCGAGTCATCCATGATCCCAGCGCATGCTCCGTAATGCGCAGTTAGTTTTAAGGCTGTCTGCCTTCAAATATCGGAGCCTTGAAATATACCGTGAAAGCAGACGATTGGCAAGTTTCCAGTGACCGTTCCTTACTGGCTGAATAATGGTGCTTCGATACTCAATGACTATTCACTAAAAGGTAAATCCCACACCTGCTCGAAGCAGCGTGTAGGTGGTAAAATCTTTAAAAGAAACATTCCATAATGCGCGCTGTTCAATCGAATCATCAGCCAATGACCAGGCATCACTCTCAAATAACAATCTAGAGTGCAGGAGCTCGACTTGAAACCTGATCGGACCGTACACCGTAGCTTCGATACCAAATGTGAACATCAACGACACCTCGAAATCAGTGCTTCTCTCTTCAGTGCCCGAGATATAGCTCTGAGTGATACGCCGTTCAGTGGCCGCAATACCCAGACCGAGGTAAGGTGATACTGCTTGAGATCCCGGATAATAGTACATGCTTGAATGTACCGCCGTGGCAATCACCTCTGGATTCTTTATTGCCCCAGCCCCTGTTTTGACTGATGCCTCAATGTCGTCCAGCTCGCACTTGTAAAACACAAATCCCAATCCGAATCGCCAGACTGTCCCCGCATCAACACGGAACCCATAACTCTCCCCAACTCCCCACGACAAACGCGAATCGAGGTTTGACGATGCCTGATCCAACGGCTGACCTGCAATGGCGAAAAGGTGTAAAGGCGGAAACTCGCGGAACTCATACACCGTCTCAATTCCCAATTCCATCAGAAGTGTACGCGTCTCATCAGGATCAAGAGTCACTACCCTGGATCGACTGGTGTAGCCCTGGCGGACAACAGACACCGTGTCCGTTAATCCAGCGGAACGTTCCAGAGTAACCGGTGCGAAACCTATCGGCTCGCCATTCAGGAGAACTGCAGACTCGGGAGGATCTGTTTCAATTATGATTGTACCCTTGGGACTGAGATGACGCTCCACAATCTGGATAATCCGCTCCCCGATTTCATCGGCTGGCAAAGTATGAGGTTCGCTTCCCGACCCAATCTCACGCTGAACCACTCGCCCTTGAGCAACATCTAGTAAACGGATTTCGTACTGCACCATGTTAGAGCGCTTTTTCCCACCGATCGAAATCGCCACGACCAGATCCGCGTTCAGGTCTGTTCCCAACTCAACCATGCAGGCGAGGGAGAAACAACCTTCGTTGTCGGACAATCCCCTGCTCTCAGCCCACTGTGATACCAATTGCTGATCTACCAGTTCCAGCGACCCGATGCTGGCGATGCCCTCCCGAATCTCATCCCGGAGCTCATCGATATCGTCACTGTCCACAACGATAAATAACTCATTCACCTTAATCGGAGCCAGGGCAATGAATCCAGATTTGCTCTGGGCAATAGCGGGCGCAATCGGCACCAGCAAAGTGGTGAGTATAAACACGATCAGCGAACCGAAAACCGCCGTCCTGCGGTGTCCTCGCTGAACTACTCTCTCCCCCCTGCCTGGTGATAATCGTGTCCGCATGTGGTTATTCCTGTGACTTCAACTCATGTTGATGCATATAGACATCCATCTGGTGAAAGATACCATGGAGAACCTGCACATCGCGATCTTCAAGTAGTGCTCGGTCGAGAACACGCCCGAGCACCATCTGGTACCCTTCCACGTCCGGACGAGGATACAGGCCAGCCTTCAGCATCGTCCGTGTGGCGTGATCGATCAGACGTTGACGTTCACCCTTAGCTGCCGGCTGCCAGGGATAATCTGGCATTGGACCGGTCGATGCCTTCGCAATCTCATGGCAGACGAGCATGATCGACTGGGCCAGGTTCAACGAGGGATAGGCTGTCGCCATGGGGATCGTGGTCCATATATCTCCCAACAACAGCTCCTCATTGCGCAACCCCCACTCCTCCCTGCCAAAGACAATTGCCACCGGCCCAGTTCTCGCCAGAGACAATAAATGAGGAACGACTGATTCCACCGGATGAACCGGGCGAGTGCGACGCCGCCGTCGAGCCGTGGTAATCGCCACTGCCGTCATCTCTTCCACGGCTTCCGCTAACGTGGCATACTCCTCAACCGCCTCCAGCAGCTCTCCTGCGCCCACCGCCAAAGCTCGCGCCTTTCCGCTACGCCAACAATCCGAACCAACAACGATCAGACGCTGCAAACCCATGGTCTTCATCGCTCGAGCAGCGGCACCCACATTCTCCGGACGTGCCGGTTCAACCAGGATCACCGCCACATTGTCTAAACGGACGTCGTGGTCGCGACGCCAATATAAATCCGGACTGGGAGGCCCAGACTGATCTGGCTTGGCCCAACGTGCCGCTCTGGCTACACCTCTGCGCTGATACATCGGAAATCCTATGGTTTCTGGCTACTGGCTACTGGCTACTGGCTACAGGAAAGGCGGGTAATCTACACCCTCTACCCTCATTCGCCAAATCGAAACCTGTACTCGACCCCCGAATCAATATAGGGACAGACCCCCTATTATTTTACGTTGTTTTTGTGTTTCTTGTAAGAATCCCTGTCGCGGGCTATCGTTCTTATGCCTATCACATAATATACCAAAATTAATAGGGGGTCTGTCCCCAATTTAAGACTCACCCGTTGTTGTCTGCGAAGATGATTCGCCTTGCGCCAGCGCTCAGTACGGAATATGTTCCACCAATCGGAGACGCCTTATACTAGAATCAGGATCGTACCTTTACCCCATGGATGAACAAGAACGAATAACCAGCGGCGCTACACTGCCCGGCGATCAGGAACTGGATAGATCCCTGCGTCCTCTCAGCTTCGAGGATTACGTCGGCCAAGACAAGTTGAAAGCCAATCTCGAGGTCTTTGTTGCGGCAGCGAGACAACGGGAGCAAGCCCTCGACCACTCCCTGTTCTATGGACCTCCCGGACTGGGTAAGACAACCCTCGCCGGGATTATGGCCCAAGAGATGGGTGTCCGTATCCACATTACCAGCGGTCCCGTGCTGGAAAAGCCTGCCGATCTCGCTGGACTGCTGACCAAGCTCGATGAAAACGAAGTTCTGTTCATCGACGAAGTCCACCGTTTGAACAAGGTTGTCGAGGAGTATCTCTACCCGGCGATGGAAGATTACCGGTTGGACATCCTGATCGACCGGGGACCAGCAGCGCGCTCCGTACAACTCAACCTGCCGCCATTTACTCTGATCGCGGCAACTACCCGAGCCGGTTTGCTCAGCGCTCCGCTGCGCAACCGATTCGGAATCACCGGACGGCTGGACTATTACTCAAAAGATGAAATCAACACCATCATCACTCGAAACGCCATCAAACTGGATATTGAGATGGAGCCGGAAGCCGCGTCACAAGTAGCGTTACGCAGTCGCGGCACCCCACGTGTTGCCAACCGGTTGCTAAGGCGTCTGCGTGACTTCGCCGAAGTCGAAGGCTCCGGAAAACTGACTACCGAAATTGCCCACAGCTCACTGGAACGCCTTGAGATTGATGAACTGGGCCTCGATGAGATGGACAAGCGCATCCTCGAAGCGATCATCTTCAAGTACCGTGGAGGCCCCGTCGGACTGGGAACTCTGGCGGTCAGCATTGGTGAGGATTCAGGCACCATCGAGGAACTGTACGAGCCTTTCCTGATTCAACAGGGATTCCTGGAAAGAACCCAACGGGGACGAGTGGCAACCGCCGCCGCATTCGATCTCGTCGGAAAGAACCCCGGCGATTATCAATCCCAGGCACGGCTATTCTAGATTCAGACCCGCGTTTCATGATTCGGTTATCCAGTTAATTCAGCCAAGGGATATGCCCCTGTGACCCGCGTCTTTTTTGCGGTTCGCAGGGATTATCCGACTGTAGTCTTGGGTTCTGAGTCTTGAGAATACTGACACGTATTATTAGACTTGCCGATCAACCCTGTTATGACCTTCGGTCGTAACAGGGGCATGTTTCATAGCTGAGTTAACTGGATTACCGGATTTAATGGACCGACGCAGCGACTACCTCTACCACCTGCCAGAAGAACTCATCGCCCAACAGGCGATTGAACCTCGAGATGCCAGCCGCTTGCTGGTGCTCGACCGATCAGCCGTGAAACTTCAGCATTCTCATTTCTCCCAACTACCGCGGTATCTCAATCCCGGTGACACTCTGGTGTTCAATAACACCCGCGTCATCCCGGCCAGATTACACGGACATCGTGAATCCGGCGGGCAGGTTGAACTGCTTCTGCTCGAAGAAACCGCCGATCTGACCTGGGATTGCCTCGCTCGACCGGCTAAAAAGATCAAATCGGATACGCGTATCCATTTTAACGGTGACATGGATGCTGTCGTGCTGGAAGAAGGCGAGGCAGGACGACGAACCGTGCGCTTCGAGGCTGCGAATCAAGCCGAAACCACCGTTGAGATGTTCTGGGACTGGTTGGCAAAGTTCGGATCAGTACCACTACCACCCTACATTCACCGTGAACCCATTACGGCCGATGAAGAGCGATATCAAACCATCTACGCCAAGCACGACGGTTCAGTGGCAGCTCCAACAGCCGGCCTCCACTTCACACCACAGTTGCTGCAAACGCTTCAGGACAAGGGTATACAAGCTGCCTACGTCACCTTGCACGTTGGCATCGGAACCTTCCGTCCCGTCGAGGTGGATAACCTTGCCGATCACAAAATGGACGAGGAGCGCTACTTCCTCAACGAAGAAACCGCCACTATCCTCAATCGAACGCGCAACAATGGCGGCCGAATCATCGCTGTCGGGACCACCTCGGTGCGTACATTGGAATCGACAATCGATCAGGATGGCCGTTTCTCAGCCAAATCAGGCCGTACCGACCTCTTCATCCGCCCCCCCTACAAATACAAGGGTGTCGATGCCCTGGTCACAAACTTCCACCTCCCCGGTTCAACGTTGATGATGCTGGTGAGCGCCCTCGCAGATCGTGAAAGCATTTTGTCAGCCTACCAACAGGCAGTCGCCGAGAAATACCGTTTTTTCTCCTATGGCGATGCCATGCTCATCCTCTGAATAATCTCTCAGTTCTCTGCACTCACAAGTACATCCCACTTATATATTAGGACTCCCTAACTCTACTCTTGAGGCTTGCCCATGACTGAACATTTGTGTAGTTTGGACTAGGAGAACGATACGGGTTGGTGAACGTCATCCTGAACGCAGTGAAGGATCTCGTTTTTATTCCTTTGATAATCAAACTACGAGATTCTTCACTCACAAAACCTACTTTGTCGGCGAGTGGTTCAGAATGACTATTAGCTGCAATCTCGAGTAATACAACTGTCTTAGTTAACACAGGCAACATCGCATATATCCAGCACTGTTCAAGTTGAAAGAAAAGGAGAGAAAGATGGCTGACAAAGTAGTCTGGTACGAGATTCTCGGTAAGAATGGCGACAACTTACAGAAGTTCTACGGCGGTTTGTTCGGATGGCAATTCAACAACGAGGCGATGCCGGGTTACGGCATGACCGATGAAAAGGATACCGGCATCGGTGGCGGTGTCGGTACAGCTCCTGATGGCACGATCTGGTCAATATTTTACGTAGGCGTGGATGACATTGACGCAACGATCGAAAAGGTCACCAGTAACGGTGGCTTAATAGTGATGCCGAAAATGACTGTGCCGGATGGTCCTACGCTCGCTGTCTTCACAGATCCGGAAGGCAACAAGGTCGGACTGGTGCAGAACCAGGAAATGTAGTCGATCTATTCGTTTGAACTTCGACGGGATGTGGCAGAAGATTTGCCCATCCCGTTTTCTCTGTCAGTCGAGTCCAGAGGCAAGCTGTCGAGCAACTGTACCGCGATTGAACGTTCAAGAACACGATAATGCGGTCGGTAGGAATCCTTATAGCTTGTGCTGTGATGCACCGCCGGCCAGTTATTAGCACTCAGCATATTGGTAAATGATGCCAGCGAATCGGGATCAATACCTGTCTCAACTATCAACCATTCAGACAGATCTACCCAGACTTCATGCAATAACAAACTGTCGGGGGCTACCTCAACCGATTTACGAAGAACGCTGCGCAGATCATCAAGCCTCCCCCCCGCTTCCTGATAACGAAGCAGGTTCACTCGGACGAACGCCCCTCCCAGATCCTCAACAATCGGATCAGATTCTCCGGCTGAGGAGGAGATCACCGAATCATCCTGCATCGATTCCCACTCCTGGATCAGGTACCTGTCAATTATCTCCCAGGTAACACCCAAATGCCCCGGCCCTAACGCGGCCTGATGAATGAACTTGTACGCGTCTTCGTAATTTGCCAACGGATAATTCTGCAGGTGCACCTTCACCTGAGCGAGAATTCTATCCGCTCTCGAAAGGCTATCAGATTCAGCTATACTTGAGAACGGAGTGAGTAATCCTGTAAATACTACGATTATCCAGAGCACGCCCAAGAAATTAGGGTTGTTGACCATATGTTGATCAATCCGAATCAATCTGCCTGCCTGATGGGTTATGAGTTTGAATGCTAACTAGCCGTGGATTCCTGTACCCTTGGCCTCTTCTGCGGCGGTCTGAGGAAGATCATTATCACACTTGCAATCAGAAACGGCGACCCCAACAGAATACCCATCGTAGGAGCTTCGCTAAAGAGCAGAATCGCCAACAAACTGGCGCCGACAGGTTCAATAACCAGCGCGATATTCACCGATAACGCGCCTAAGTGCTTCAGTGAATAGTTGAAGAGACTGTGACCAATGACAGTCGGTACCAATCCCAGACCGAGCATCGCCAACCAGGATTCACGGGGAAATGGCCCAAACGATTCGCCGAAACTCATCGTTATAATGAATAATCCCAGCGTTGAGATCCCATACACTGGGAACAAGTACATCGCCAGTTCAACGCCCGGTGTGCCGTCATCATTGTCAGGACGTGCCATCCGGGCAATAAACAAGTAACCACCTGCAAAAAACGCCCCGATCAACGCCAGCACATCACCGAATAGATGTTCTCGAGATATCCCAATGTCTCCACCAAATATAATCACTGCCCCGATAATCGCCAGAGATAACGCAATCAGGTGAATTAGTGTCAGTCGCTCCCCGAGGATAAAATGAGCTGCTATGGCAATCATCACCGGTTGAGTCAGAATCAGGAACACCGCTGAGGCGACACTCGTGTACAGGAGAGAAGATGTCCAGGTGGCGAAATGAAGGCTGAGGAATATTCCGGCAAGAAGAATCAACTTCCACTGACGGATGGTCGGCATAACCACATACGGACATTTCCACCGCTTCACGAAAAACGGAGCCCAGAACACCGTGGCTATGAACATCCGATAAAACGCAATCGCCAGAGGGCCAGCCGGTTCCGACCAACGGATGAATATGGCTGCCCAGGCATATGCAAGGGCCGCGAGTAATGGGACAAGACGAATGGACTTACTCATATTCTGAGAGAAACCGTAATTGTTAGTGGGTCCATATGCATAAAGGCTGTGACGCTTGACTGAGTCTCCCTTTTGTGCAAGGATCCGTAATACATGGAAACTTGGATAAGGTGTACCTAGTATTCAAGGTGAGGACAGCAGAAGACTATTAGAATAAACAACCGGAGAGCCCCGATTTTGAGGCAAAAGAGCCGATTAAAAGCATTGCGTATAATAGCTGCATTTGCAGTCTTTCTCCTTCTGTCACAAATTTCGATTACTTTGGCAGGACCGGATGAAGATTCCTGCAACAATGCCCCTCAGCTCACTGCCGTTTCCGGGGACGATGTTCTGGAGTTGATTCGTGATCATGAGGATGGACCGATATTACTCAACATCTGGGCAACATGGTGTCAGCCATGCCGCGAAGAGATGCCAGAGTTGTTACGGTTAAATGAAGAATACCAGGATGCGGGATTGCGACTTATTCTCGTGTCGTGTGATTTCACCAGACATAGTGATAAGGCTGCTGAATTTCTGGGATCTCTGGGGGTAACCTTCGAGACCTATATCAAGGAGCAGTCCGATAACGAGTTTGTCAACCAGATCGATCCTGATTGGACCGGTGCTCTGCCTTACAGTGTCCTGATCGACACTGATGGCAATGTCTTGAAGACATGGGAAGGCAAACTTAACTTCGCTGAGGTAAATGCATTGTTACGTCAGCTTGACTGAGAACGTACTCATCAAATCAGTATCGTTTTCATAGAATATCAGGAGATTTCATGAACCTTCGCAAGCTTTTTCCTACCATGCTATCAATGATAATCGCTGGTTCCTTTCCGCAATTCGCTCAAGCTCTGGAGATCGGCACAGATATGCCGATGACAGAGATCGAGATGAAGAACGTTGACGGCAACATGGTTTCATTGAGTGATGTGACGGGCGATAAAGGCACGTTGATAATATTCACCTGCAACCATTGCCCATATGTGAAAGCGTGGGAAGAACGATCCGTTAAGGCCGGAAATAAGGCGATGAAGGCTGGATTCGGCGTCATTGCACTAAATTCCAATGATCCATCCGAGTACAAAGATGATGGATATGAGAATAATCAGAAGCGTTCGACCAATTCTGGCATGATGTATCCCTACGTCGTCGATGATGGTTCTCAGCTTGCGAAAGCCTTTGGTGCCACACGGACACCGGAATTCTTCCTTTTCAACGCTGACGGAAAACTGGAGTATCACGGTGCCCTCGATGATAATGCACAGGACGCTGACGATGTCTCCGCCCATTATCTGCAGGATGCCATTGACGCACAACTGAGAGGTCAAACCATCAGTGTGCCCACGACGAAGTCGGTGGGCTGTTCCATCAAATTCTACAAGTAATTATTCAGTGATACCATACTTGCCACTAAATGAAATATCTTGCCACGGACTTCAGTCCATTGCCACGTGTTAATATGGGTGTTAATATGGGGACAGACCCCTGATTATTTTTCGTGATTGATAAATATGGATAGCATTATTATCAGGAAAACCGGGGTCTGTCCCCATATAGCCTCAACGCAACTCACGGTTCCCAGCTTGAGCCTCACGCACTCCTGTCGCATCAATTGTAAACGTGACCACGCGCCCAAGTCGACCAATATCCCTCAATTCCCGACCGTTCAGCGACAAGGAAACAACGTTCGTGTTCCCCACCACCACTCGGAACACAGAATCGGCCTCGAAACTGCGGATAGTCCCCGAACTGAGGATAGTGTCGAACACCTCTGAGGTATCATGATCCATCATCACCCACATATAGCAGGGCTGCCTTACATCAGCAGTCAGGGTTAGTAAGTCAGCAGCGAGCGGTTGGTCCTCACGCAACTCAGCTCCTGACAATTCAATGACATCGTCTTCCCCGGAATGTGCAGGATCTAATGTGCTGGTAGACAACGCACCCGAGGTTTCCACCGGCGATGAATCCAGGCTGTCAGCGGCTTGCGAGTCAGGGTTAACAGCTGTCTGAGTCTCCCTGACAACCTCATCAAATGGAATCTCCTGAACATTCGATTGATCATTACCATCAATTTTAGGACTGATAACATAGAACCAGAGGAGTAGCAGAACAGCAATCACTATTACTGCAATACCAGCATATATCATGGGAACGGTTAACTTGAAATCGCTCGAGCTGCCGCCGGAATCATCTGCCAAGGTGAACTTGAGGTTGCGATTCTTTCCACTTTCTGCGCGTGAGGGTTTGAGTGGTGAATCGGCCATCTTGGGTGGTGGATCGGGCGTATTTCCAATAATGCTGTCATATCGTTGCAACACATCCCCAACGTCCATCCCGACGCTCTGCGCATAGGTGCGCATAAACGCACGAACATAGCTAACCGGAAGAAATTCCCAGTCTCCATTCTCAAGGTTCTGAAGATATTCCAGGCTGATCTTGGTGCGCTCTGACACCTTCGCCAGATCCAGCTCCTTGTACTCGCGAGCTGAAATCAGATCCTTGCAGAAATCAATCTTTGATTCCCGGAACTTCGGTTTAGCCATGAATGGCGTCCTCTCCCCCAGCAGTGACTGGGGAGGTTGGATTCAGAAGGATACTTGCCTCTGTCAAAACTCGAGAGATCGGTAAACCCACAACATTAAAGTAACACCCTTCAATACTGTCAACAAAGGCCGCAGCAGCTCCTTGTATGCCATAAGCTCCAGCCTTATCCATCGGACTGCCGGTCTCTATGTAAGCGTATATCTCGCTATCAGACATATTTCTCATGGAGACAATTGTCGATTCCACTCCGCTACGTTGGACGCCTGATGCTGCGTAACTTAGTACCCATGCCGTGATCACTCGATGCTTTCGATTCCGCAACCGTCGCAGAAAATCAAGAGCTTCCACCTCCGATTCCGGCTTGCCGAGGATTCTACCCTCCAGGAGAACCATCGTGTCCGCCGCAAGCACGATACCCTCCTCTACTATCGGAGCAATGGAATCCATCTTGCGCATGGCGTTCAACAAACCGAGCTCCGATGCGTCCTCCCCGGAGTACTCCTCGAGTATGTCCGCCGGGAGAACACGAGGCTCTATCCCTACTTGACGTAATATAGCGAGACGGCGTGGAGAGGCGGACGCAAGTGTCCATTGAACATCAGTAGGCATGATCTTCACTCGTGGCTCTGACAATACTGCACTCCCTGTAAAAACTCGTTATTTTCTGTATTGATGAAAAATCTGAATCGGCTTGCATTATTTGATTCCTAACCCGATCTTACGGCTGATTCGCATCGCTTACCCTGAGACGGGCTAACTCGCACGAGGCCACCCAGGCCATGCTGGTCATTGTACTGCTTGTGACATTCATGATCGTTTACGGAACGGTTGAATATGTCACACATAGAAAACGGGTCCACTCGATACCCATCCGAGTACATGTTAACGGTACTCGCGGTAAAAGTTCAGTCACTCGCCTGATCGCTGCCGGGCTGCGTGCAGGCGGCATCCGCACTATGGCTAAGGTAACTGGTACGAAACCTCGTATCATCAACCAGCACGGCCTCGAAGTTCCCATCATTCGCCTCACACCGGTCAACATCATTGAACAAATTAAGGTGTTCCGATTCTTCGCGAGGTTCCGTCCAAAGGCGATTGTGATGGAATGTATGGCGGTTCAACCCTCATATCAGTGGATATGCGAGCACCGGTTCCTGCATTCAACGCTGGGTGTCATGACCAATGTGCGGCTGGATCATACCATTGAAATGGGACACTCGCTGGAAATGATCGCCAATTCCCTGGCGAACACTATTCCGGTGTGCGCACCAATGTACACAGCCGAAACGAATCCGAAACTGACAACCATTCTAGAGGATCGCGCCAGACCGCTGGAATCCGAAATTCATATTACCTCTGAAGATGACGTCTCAATAGAGGATATGCGACGTTTCAGCTATATCGAACACCCTGCAAATGTCGCACTTTCACTGGCAGTATGCCGTCACCTCGGCGTCCAGAGAGAAACCGCATTGGCTGGAATGGCACAAGCACTCCCAGATCCCGGTGCCCTGAGGGTATTTACGGTAACACGTGATGGTAAGAGCCTGCATTTCCTGAATGGTATGGCTGCCAATGATGCAGAGTCTACCTTAATGACCTGGAACCGGGTTATTGAATTATACCCCAATGTTGGACGCAAAATCGTGATGCTGAATACCCGTGCCGATCGCTTTGATAGGAGCGTACAACTCGCGGAGATGATCGGGAAAGAAATTGAGTACGATCGCTTCATATCCAAAGGCGAAAGTACCGACATGCTTTCACTTCACTTGAAACGCTTAGGAATCCCTTCTGATAAGGTCCGAAAAATTGGTATGCAGAAGCCCGAGGCTGTCTTTAATATATTGTTCGAAGAGATTGAAGATGAGGGTCTGGTTTTTGCCTGTGGAAATGCTGGACATGGAGGTCTGGAAGTGGCAGAACTGTTTAGAATTCGGAGCAGTGAAGGAGTGAAGAATGGTTGAAATCGCGGTCGGACTGGGTGTCGCGTTCAGCCTCGTCTTCGCTGAAATCTTCGGCGTAGCTGCCGGAGGTATCGTCGTACCGGGCTATATCGCGCTGAACTTGAACAACATCTGGATGCTGGCAGGTACATTGCTGGTGGCCTTCGTGACGTTTGGTGCCGTCCGCCTCACCTCACTGTTCGTTTTCACATATGGTCGGCGACGTATGGTTCTAGCCATTCTATACGGTTTTCTGTTCGGAGCCGCCATGCGAAACTTCATTGTAGATCCAGTGTACCTCATGTCCAATATCAGGCTCGAAGCTATCGGATACATCATTCCAGGACTGATAGCCAACTGGTTTGAACGTCAGGGAATCATGAGAACAATAGCTGCAGTAACCATTGCCTCAGTAGTCGTTCGCCTCCTGGTCATGATCATCATGGGAGGGGAAATCATTGCGTAAAGTTACAAACTTCCATCCCTCGATGCGCTCGAGCTGGACGCTCATCGTTCTGACACTTGTCTCACTGGCCATGTATTTGTGGGCCAATGGAGCCCGAGTTGAGAGTCTCTCCTATGACTATGATGAGAAACTCGCGGCGGCTCAATGGATGAACACTGCGATGGACACCCTGCGAGCACACAAATATCCACAGATTGACTTCCTCGATGACGTGAACGACCCCAACGCATCCACCCTCATCGGCCAGCAGTTCTCATCCATTACTACCGGTTCTGGTGATCTCGAAGCTAAATGGACGGCGCTGAATCCCAATATGGGAGCCGTAATGGTGGGCTACTTTCACGCTGCCGGGCTTCAGAGTGGTGATGCAATTGCAGTTGGCCTGTCAGGTTCCTTCCCGGGAATGAATCTGGCGATGTATGCGGCTGCCCAGGCGCTCGGACTTGAACCAATTGTGATTTCTTCTGTCGGGACTTCATCATGGGGTGCAAATGACCCCGGCTATACCTGGCTGGACATGGAGAGTATTCTCGTTCAAACGGGAATGATGAAACGCCGCTCCATTGCTGCCAGCATCGGTGGCGGAGACGATATCGGTCGTCAACTGTCTCCACGCGGACGAGAACTAATCAGAGCTGCCATCGAACGGAACGACCTGAACCTGCTGTTCGACAGAAACATAGAAGAAGCTGTTGATACCCGGATCAACTGGTACGATGAAGCTGCACCCTCGAGTGCTTTTAAATTGTATGTGAATATTGGTGGTGGAGTTGTCAGCCTGGGA
>CAJVXH010000029.1 GCA_913009835.1 uncultured bacterium | reverse complement strand
AAAGCAGAAGACGGCATACGAGATATCTCAGTGTGACTGGAGTTCAGACGTGTGCTCTTCCGATCTGATAGTGTCTACCATGCTTCGGCATGGTCCCATCGGTCGGTCGGGTCTCTATCCCCCATAGATCTGACCGGCCGCTCCCAGTCCTCCCCGCGGATAAGCGACGCTACCCTGGCAAATTGGGAATAGAGATTCGCTGTCCCGTTCATATAACCCGCCGTGGCAGTCAAAGCACGGCGGGTATTCGTTCAGGTAGACTTGAGCACAGAGTCAAAATCACGATAGTTGTCTTTGCCTGCAACTCTTAATGCTGATGACCAGCATGGTCATGTTCCGTTGCGCCCGATTCAGAGTGCGAATCGGAAGAATGGTCACCATCTGGGGTAGGATGATTATCAGAGCCGTGTGCATCAGATTCATGCATCATTGCGTCAGAATCATGAGGGTGATCCGATTCGTTGTCTTGATGATGTCCGTTTTCGCTTTCTGAGTGAGGCATCGACGACTCATGAGAATGTTCTTTGGCGAAAGGAGTTACGGTCTGGTGAATCATTCTACCGCCCCAATCGCTGGCAACGACCATTAACGCTGCTGACAAGATCACGGCAATCCCACCAAGAATCGATGGCAGCCTGGTCTGCTCCTTTTTCTTCGCAACCCAAAACAAGACGAGCCCAATCGCGGCGAAGAGAAGTCCGAATAGAGCAACGTTGCGATGTCCTGCCATTTGGCTGACAGTCACCTGCCCTTCTCCGATGAGGTGGTCAGCACTAAGCAAGCCAGCAACACCTGCCAGAATCCCTGATACCAAGCCGAAAACGAGAAATATGATCAAGGTCTTGTTGATGAGATGGGATGGTCTGATGAAGCTATAAAGAGCTATGATGCCTGCACCGACCAGAAGGCCGATGGGGAAGTGAAGAAAAGCGTGATGAAGAAACACAGTAGACATATTGACATCCTTGTTTAGGTGCTAAATACCATATGATTGACAGTAGGTAGCCTGATTAACGAATTGACGAACTACCACGTTTACTGCTAGATACCCTGCGCTTGATGTCATGCACGTATTGCTTGATTGCCGAGGCGGCTTTTGCACCTTCTCCGCTGGCGATTACAATGCGCTTGCCGAAGGCATTTGTAACATCACCGGCAGCATACAATCCAGCCTGCTTGGTCGAACAATCCGGTCCGATGATAACTTCACCCTTCTCGTTCAGTTTTGCCATCTTTGCTACCAGCGAAGAGTTCGGCTGCAAGCCGATGTTCACGAATACGCCGTTGACCGCCAGCGAAGATTCTTGCCCGGATTCGAGTTCGCGAATGATAATCCGTTCCACAGAATCTGTGCCTTCAATTCGGCTGACTTTATAACCTTCGTGTAGATAGACGCGATTCGAATTGTTTACTCGTTCGATGATCGACGAGTCAGCTGTTAATTCCAGGTCAGAAACCACGTGGATCAGCCTTGCACTCGGCAGTAATTTTTCCACGCTCTGCAATGCTGAATTACCACCACCAACGACGACTACATCTTTCCCCTGAACGGTGGATATGTCATGAATGCTGCCGTAGAAAACGCCATTTCGCTGGAATTTCTCTGCCCCAGGTATATTCAAATGTCGCCTCGTCATACCAGTTGCGAGTAACACGGTTGATGTTCTAAATGACGTTCCGTCGGACAGATACACTCCAAAACCATATTGCGTCTGTTCGATCCGATCCACTGTTCCGATATGGTGGTCGATGTAATTGGAGTGAACTAACTGGTCTTTGAATTTTTCGACAAGCTCTGGACCTGTGATAAAATCAAAGCCCATGTAGTTTTTGACTTTCGTAGAATCGATCGCTTGGCCACCCAGATCGGAAGACACCAGGAATGCGTTCATCCTGAGTTGTGCGGCATACACAGCGGCTGTCAATCCTGCCGGTCCACCCCCAACGATGATCATATCGTAGGATGGGCGGAATCCATCCTGGGATTGGTCATGCTGAAAAAGATCACGGCAGCCCTCAGAACAGAAGTAGTACGTCGTTTCACCAATCTCGGTTTGAACGGCATCACTAATTTGGATTTCCATATCGCAAACCGGATCCCTCACCATTTGTAGTTCTGGTGCAGTCCCTCGTGATCTCTTGTTCTTCAATGTTTGATCCTTCGTTATCATCACAACCAATCACTCTCCACGATCCACACGCAATAGTCGTGCATTGATTGCTACCACGATGGTCGAAACGCTCATCAGTGCAGCTCCCACTGCTGGGTTGAGGATAATACCTGCCCAGAAGAGCACGCCCGCAGCAAGCGGAATCGCAAATGCGTTGTAGCCAGTTGCCCACCACAGGTTCTGGATCATTTTCTGGTACGTAGCCTTGGAAAAACGAATGGCAGCGGCAACGTCCATCGGATTATCACGCACCAGGATTATGTCAGCCGTTTCGGCGGCAACATCTGTTCCTGCACCGATCGCAATGCCGACATCGGCAGTCGCGAGCGCGGGTGCATCATTGACACCATCACCTACCATCGCGGTGACAAATCCTTCGCTTTGAACTTCTTTCACCTTATCCGCTTTTTCGTCCGGGCGAACTTCAGCAAACACATCGTCTATTCCGATTTGATTTGCGACGTATTGGGCAACACGTTCGTTATCGCCCGTCAGCATGATGGTTCGGATGTTCATAGACTTGAGTATCCGCACGGCTTCCTTTGATTCTTCACGAACAATATCAGCTAGCCCAATTGCTCCGGTCACTAGTCCATCGACAATGACGAGTACCACGGTCTTTCCGGAACGCGACAGTTCGTCAAGTATTTCTTGTTGATCAAAGGCTAGAGCCTTCTCTTCGAGGTAGCTGGGGCGCACGACTTGGACGTGTCTTGAATCCACATCGCCCTCAGCACCAGTTCCTGGGATCGAATTGAAGTTCTTTACAGCCGGGGGACTATCCACGGCATCCACAATCCCACGCGCGAGTGGATGTTCGGATTCCCCTTCCACAGCCGCAGCAAGACGGAGTACTTCCTGTTCATCGAATTTTTCTGCGAAGACAACTGTGTCGGTTACCCCGAATTTTCCAAGGGTTAACGTACCTGTCTTGTCGAATATGATTGCCTGCAAGTTGCGGGCGCGTTCAAACCCATTCCGATTTCGGATGAGCAGACCATTCTTGGCAGATTGTGCAGTCGAGACTGCGACAACAAGTGGAATTGCAAGACCCAGCGCATGCGGGCAGGCGATAACCATAACTGTTACAGCACGGGCCATGGCGAACGTTAATCCCTGATCGCTGAAGATCATCCAAGCGGCAAAAGTGATTGTGCCTGCGGAAAGGGCTATGGCGGTTAACCACCGGGCAGCACGATCTGCGAGATTCTGGGTTTTGGATTTTGATGCTTGGGCTTCACGAACGAGGTTTACCATTCGAGACAGGTACGAATCCTCACCAGTACCTTTTACTTCGACCTTCAACGAGCCTTCGCCATTAACCGAACCGCCGATGACTTCATCAGCGTTCTGTTTCGTCACCGGAACAGATTCGCCAGTGATCATCGCCTCATTAACTGAGCTTCGGCCATCCTTCACAGTTCCATCTGCCGGGATCTTTTCACCGGGGCGGACAAGGACTAGATCACCCGATCGAAGGCTCTTGAGGGATACTTCTTCTGTTGTGCCATCGGGATTGATCCGGGTTGTGGTTGAAGGCATGAGCTTGGATAGTTCTTCCAGCGCCCGAGATGCTCCCATCACTGAGCGCATCTCGATCCAGTGCCCTACCAGCATCACATCGATCAGCGTTGCTAATTCCCAGAAGAACGTGTGCCCTGGTAAACCGAGGTTCACCGTAACACTGTAGACAAACGCAATCGAGATGGCCAAGCCGATCAACGTCATCATGCCCGGATTGCGACTTCTCAGCTCATCATAGAGACCCTTAAGAAACGGCCAGCCGCCATAAAAGAAGAGTGCCGTCGACAAAGCGAGCATTACCCATGATTCACCAGGAAACGACAATGTCTCCCGCAAACCAAGAACCTGCTGGATCATAGGTGCGAGAATCAGGATCGGGATTGTCAGAGCGAGCGACACCCAGAATCGGCGCCTGAAATCAGCGATCATCATCGCGTGATGGTCGTGGTGGCTGTGATGCTCATGTTCATCCTGCCCGGCGTGATTGTGGTCATCATGATCGTTTTCAGCGGGGTGGTGGTTGCCAGACCCCTGATGAGTTTCGTGATTCATCTCAGGCTTGTCATCTGTAGCCTGTCCGAAACTCTCATGGTTATGATCGTGTTCTTTATCGTGTTTCATGGTTCCTCTGCATTAGTGATACCACGACTTCTAACTGCAATACCTGTACCCAAATGGATCCGGATCGAGAGCAGGCATGTAAATTGCGGCTTTCTTCAGCACTAATCTTGATAAACTTGGAGGAAGAACAGATGAAGGAGCTAAAGGCGTACATCCGCCCCTACAATTTGGAAGCGACTGTGGAAGCGTTGCAGCAAGCCGGAGCGCCGGGAATAACAGTAGTCGACGTACATCCCGTAGGCTATGGCTTTGAACCAAATTACTTTTCAACAGCGCGCGAAATAACGCGTCAGACACCCCAGATAGTGAAGATCGAAATGGTCTGTCACAACGAACAGGTCAGCGATTTTGTCGACATCATTCTCGCCAACACGCACACTGGAGAAAAAGGGGATGGGCGGATATTCATCAGTCCTGTGGATGAGGCTATCCGTATCCGAGATCAAAACCGTGGACCCGATATACTCTGATTAGGTGAAAGAAACCTTCAACTGTTGAACAGATCATTCCATTTTCATTCATTTTCTCTGTGAATGAATTCGATTCAAGTTAGGCGGCGACAATAGCAGTTACAATTGTACCGGCAAGTCCGAATTCGTTCCCGTAGTAGCAATTGCATCTTGCATAGCCTTTCAAAGATGAAAAACCCGGCTCCATGAGGAGACCGGGTTTCGGATTAAGAATTGAATCTATGGTGTCTGTTGACAGTTGTATTCAGATGGCACCTTCGCCAATTTCGCCAGTGCTGATGCGTATTGCCTGGTCCACTGACAACACGTAGACTTTGCCATCACCGCGTAGTCCCGTGTGCGCCGCTTTCTGGATTGTGTCTGCAACCATTTCTGCTATATTGTCATGACAGAACAGCTCGATCTTTTTGTGGGGGACGTATTTGATCGAATCCACAGTGATGAACACTGATTCACCTTCCCCTCGGCCACGTCCAAAGCCATGGATGTCCGTTATGCTGAGCCCTGTCAGGCCTTCAATCCCATGTAAAGCTTGCACAACCTTCCCAAGCATGTTCGATTTGACGTATGCAATGATATATTTCATCAGTCTGTATCCTCGTGAATGTGGGATAATACGTCACGTTCCACTGGAATCGCGAACCATTTGTACAGCGCAGGTATCACAAGAAGAGTGAGGGCCGTTGAGGTGACAAGACCACCTACCACGACTGTCGCTAAGGGTCGCTGAACCTCACTCCCAGTTCCTGTCGCGAATAACAGCGGTAGTAGACCGAACGCTGTGGTCACCGCAGTCATTAGAACAGCCCGAACGCGCATTTTCGAGCCTTCTACCGAAGCCAGGTCCATATCCATCCCTTCTCGGACGCGTTGATTCAAATACGTGACCAAAACCATTCCGTTTTCTAGCGCAATTCCAAAGAGTGCGATGAAGCCCACAGAGGCTGGCACGGACAAATTTTGGCCTGAAATCCAAAGCGCAACAATTCCACCGACCAAGGCTAGTGGAATATTAAGCAAGATCAAAGTCGTGTTCTTGATGGAATTAAAACTTGAATACAGGAGTAGTGCGATCAGTAGTAAGGTGATCGGTACAACGAGCGCCAACCGCTTGTTCGCCTCTTGTTGTAGACGGAACTGCCCACCCCAAGTGACTAGATAACCTGGGGGCAGGTCCACTTCTGCTCGAATAATCTCCCCAGCTTCTGCGACAAACGACCCTATGTCTCGGTCTTCGACATTGCACTGAATCGAGATGAATCGCTGGTTATCTTCGCGTGTGATCTGGCGAGGCCCGATGATGGTTTCAATAGTTGCAAGTTGTTCAAGAGGAACAAGAGCACCATCGGGGGTAGGCACCAAGATGGATCGAATTGCCTGGGGTGTGTCGCGAGCTCCCTCCCGGTAGCGAACCAGAATTTCAAAGCGGCGGATGCCCTCAAGGATCTGACCGGCATTCTTTCCACCCACCGCAGCTTCTATAACCTCTTGAACTTCGGAGATAGATACGCCATAGCGTGCAATTGCATCACGATCTATGCGGACCAGAAGTTGCGGGGTACCGGTAATCTGATCAACTTGGATATCTCTCGCGCCAGATACTTCACCCAGGACAACAGCTATCTCGTCAGCGTACACCTTCAAAACATCAAGATCATCTCCAAACAGTTTTACAGCCAACTCGGCCCTAACACCCTCGAGGAGCTCGTCAATGGTCATCGCTATGGGTTGGGTAAAGTTCATTGCTACGCCTGGAACTTCTCCAAGTTCATCACGAATCAGATCAACAAGTTCTTTCTGGTTGCTGACACGCCACCCATCTTCCTCAGAAAGGAGGATGTACATCTCAGCACTGTTTACAGGATCAGTATGAGCACCTACCTCACCCCGCCCAATTCGGCTGACAACTTCCCTAATCTCAGGAATTCGCATCAATCGCTGTTCGACGAGTAGCGTCATCCGTTTACTTTCTTCCAAAGCTATGGATGGTGCCATAGTCAGCCGGAGGACGATGGTACCTTCCTGAAGTTCAGGGGTGAACTCACTTCCAAGTTGTGTCAGTCCAATCCCACCAATTGCAAGCAAGACTACGACTAACACGATGGCAAAACTCCGGTTCCGAATGAATCCGCGTAGTACGGGCTCGTATATCCGGATTATCCCGTTATTAACTCTATCTGAAAATGAGGGTTTTGTGGTATCGCGTCGAATTCGCCGCATTAGCAAGCTTGACAATACCGGCGCTAATAAGACGGCATAGAGTAGTGAGCCAGCCATCGCGAATCCGATGGTGTAAGCTAGCGGTCGGAATGTTTTGCCTTCCACTCCCTGAAGTGTCATGACGGGTGCAAAAACAACCAGGATGATGAGAATGGCAAATACAACAGGTCGAACAACTTCTTTGCTGGCGCGCAGTACTATGTCGTTGTGTGTGAATCCTTTTGGCGGGTGCTGTATCATTCGGTCAATGTTTTCGACCATAACCACTGCCCCGTCAACCATCATCCCGATGGCGATGGCAAGTCCACCGAGAGACATCAGGTTAGCCGAAATGGCAAATTGTCGCATCAGCAAAAAGGCCATCAGAGCAGAAAATGGGATGGACAACGCCACAACTACGCTTGGTCGCCATCCACCCATGAACAACAGAATAACCAGTGATACGAGCACAATTCCCTGTACAAGCGCTTTAAGCACTGTCGATACCGCCGCTTCAACCAGACTCTTCTGGTCGTAATAGGGTACGATTCGAACTCCCTGGGGCAGGATCTGATTAATTTCGATCATCTTGTTCTCGACAGCAGAGATAACGGTGGAGCTATTTGTTCCGAACAATTTGATCACCTGTCCAGAGACAATTTCTCCTATACCATTATGAGTCTGCAATCCTCTCCGAACGGCACCACCCTCCCGCACCAGGGCAACGTCATGGATGCGAATCGGGATTCCATCCATTGTCTTTATCACCACCTCGCGAAGGTCTTCGATACCTGTTGCGAGTCCAATTGAACGGACTATGTACTCTTCTGAGTTCTGTTCAATGAACTGGGCACCAGCGTTCAGGTTGTTCGCCTCGAGCGCATCCAGAACGTCGTGCAACCCAATATCATAGCGTAGGAGTGCTTCGGGATCGACAACAACATGGAACTGTTTCTCCCAGCCTCCAATGCCGAGTACTTCAGTTACACCAGGCACCGTTTGCAAATGATATTTGACCAGCCAGTCTTGGATACTGCGTAGTTCGGTCAATGACCGAGTTCCCGTAGTGTCCTCGAGGTAATAGAACAACACCAAACCCATTCCAGTTGATATAGGTCCCATCGCTGGTTCGCCGAATCCATCTGGAATTTGTTCACGGGCCTCCTGCAACCTTTCGTTGACCAATTGCCGGGCAAAATAGATGTCGATGTCATCTTCGAAATAAACGTTGACTACCGACAATCCAAAGTTGGATATGGATCGGATTTTTGTAATACCAGGCAAACCATTCATCACAGTTTCAACTGGATACGTGATGTAAGTTTCTACTTCCTCTGGAGCGAGACCTTCGGTAACTGTAAACACCTGTACCAAATTAGGGGACACATCCGGAAATGCGTCTACGGGAAGGTCGCGATACGCCATCCAACCAGCGCTCATCATCAAAAGCCCGACGACAACGATCAACAGTCGGCTGGAGAGCGCGAAGCTTATAATTCGATCAAACATGATGCTCTCCTTTAGTGACCGTGTCCATCGCCAAGTTGCCCTTTCCCCATCTCAGCCTTCAGGATAAAGCCGTTATTGGAGACGTAAATCTGACCAGGTACCAATCCTTTGACAATTTCTACGTGAGTATCCGTTTCCATCCCGATCACAACTTCTACCGCCATGAATTCCTGTCCTTCACCCACAAAAACGTGAGGTTTGCCTTCTAATTTGACGATCGCACTGCGGGGGATAGCGATTCTAGCTGGAAACGATTCCGTAGCGACTTTCACAGTCACAAAGAGCCCCGGCCGCAGCAGTCCGTTTGGGTTTGTGACCTCGGTTCGAGCGATGGCAGTGCGTGTTTCTTCACCAACTACAGGACCTACATAGCTAAGAGTGCCCGAAACAGAGGGAATACCATAGCCTGCAATCACATTCACAGACATTTTTTCACGAATGATGCCAAGATCGCGGGGGTAGATTCTAGCATCCACCCAAACCGTGGATAAATCAGCGATTATGAATGCCTCAGTGTCTTCATCGACACGTTCACCCTGCACTATCTCTCGTTGGATCACTCTACCGTCGAAGGGAGCAAGCAATTCGTGATGAGAGAGCTCAACCGATGGATCAGTCCCGATCTGTTGAATACGATTATCTTCAATGCCAAGTGCGTGCAGCATTTGCTCTGTGGAAAGAAGTGATATCTCTGCTCCGCGCTTTTCACGTTCGGCAGTTTGCAGTTCTTCCTGGGAAGCAAGTCCCTCTTCGCGAAGCGTTTGCAGTCGATTGAAAGTCGATTGAGCCAGACGAATCCGTTCGCGGGCTTCCAATAAAGCTGACTTGGTTGAAGCCAACTGCTCGCTGTGTATTACCGCCAGCAACTGACCACGCTGGACATGGTCGCCTTCATTCACCATTACTTGGAAAACGTTTCCTGGTACTCTTGATGTCACATGGGCGATACGGTTTTGATCAAGCCTAACTTCGCCCGGTAAACTGATTTCACGGTGTAAGTCACCCGGTCCAGCCGTGGCAAGGCTGACGCCGAACTCCAACAATGTTGCCTCGTCCAGATGAACTACCCCAGTTTCATCGAGTTCCTCGTGATCGTCCATTTCGGATTCGACCTCGTGCCCATGTTCTTCATGGTCAGCGTGTTCATCACTAGTCTGGCAGGCGGAAATCACTAGCGCGACCAGAAAAATCAGTCCGCCAGTCATAAAACGCCGGAAAACTATATTCATGTTCATCTATCTCTCCATCGGTACAGAGTTGGTAGTTAAAATCGACCTTCCTGCAAGTTGGTCGAGGGTGATACGGATTCTTTCCAAATCGTAGATTGAATCCAGGTAATCAAGTTGACGTTGTAGCATGCTACGTTGAGCCTCAAGCACGTCCAGATAGCTCGCTTTCCCTGTTTCGTAGCTGCGGTGTGCAAGCCTCAGAATACTCTCGCTGGTCGGTATCAAGAACTGTTCAAAGGTTTTAACCCTCTCTTGTTCCGCTTGTAGTTGTGCGATTGCAGCCTGCCATTCCGTTTTCAACTCCAGCTGACGTATCTCTACGTTGGCCCAAGCGCTGCGTTCCTGCGCGGCGGCCACTTCGATCTCGCCGACACCACCCCACAAGTACCAAATGGGGATAGACAGACCAACTTCCAAGCCCCAGAAATCGGAACCATCCAACGCATTTGGGACTTTCTGTCTGAAGCCACCCACTTCAATCGTTGGCAGCCAAGATGTGGCTGCAAGGATTTGACCTTCTTTGGCGGCATCTGCTACTTCCCGGGCGCCAAGCAGATTAAGATTGTCTGTCCATCCAGATTCACTAAGTGGTGTAATCCAATCCACCTCCATGGGACTTACAAGTTTGGATGGTAATTCAGCACGACCGGTCATATTGGCCAACCAGGTGCGAGCCGCCATCCATTCAGCGCTTTTGACACCAAGATCTGACTGTGCTTCGGCGGCTTCAGCATTGGCTCGGTAGACATCTAACTCAGCAATACGACCGACATTACGCATTTGTTGAAACGAAATTGCCTGCGTATCAAGGCTTGAGGCATATCGTTCCAACCTTGCCAATTGTTCGTCGGCATACCACACCTCCAGATATGCTAAACGAACCTCTTGTTCAAGTTCCAGCAGAATTAACTGTTGTTGGAATTCTGCTGCGTCAACCAGGGCGTTTTGTTGTCTTGCGTACCAGATGTACCGTAATGGAAAATCGATTTCTTGAGACACCGCGAGGCGGCGTTCTTCGTACGCATCGAGACCTGCGCCCTCTGGAACGCCCTCGTATTCGACAGAAAAAGAGGGTGAGTCCAACGACAGGCTGGCCCGACGTGCACCTTTGGCTTCCTCGAGGATCGATTTTGCTTGAACTTTTGCGGGATGATGATCGCGCGCGGCTTGTACGGCATCGGTAACCGTCCATGGTTGGTCCTTCGCCTCAGCGGCAAACGCGCTAACTATCACCATTAGCAGCACAAAAAACGTGCGCATTTGTGACTCTCCAGATGTTGAACAGCTGAAATGAGACGACCCTTCGGCTAAGAGTCGATTATTTACCTAGAATTAAAAAATGCAGGAGGCTATATCAGAAGAACCGTTGTACTGAGGGGTGAATCTAGTTTGTAGACGGGGGATGAATAAGGGGTAAAAAGGTTTTCGCTTTGCAGATTCGTCGATTCACTGACGATACTTACTAAAGCAGAAGAAAAAGTCTGCAAGGGAGTGTAGGAAGCAGCTTTCTGTTTTGTGTGAAAAACGGAAAGTCCAATAAGTGTGTCCGTACACGTATCGACTTCCTCAAGATGGTTTCGCGGGGTATCATGATGAACAGATTCATCCACACGCTCGATCACCTCCGTCTTCACGGAGCAGCTTAGATCTACAGTCCACTCGAATTCAACATGCTCACCTATCGAATCCGTGCAGAGCACTACCATCCCGTTTCCGAACAGCGAAATCAGTATGGTCAAAACAAAGAATATATCTGCTACTGGCGACTTGCGGTACACATTTCATCCAAAAGTGGAATCACCTGAGCAATGATACGCTGAATAGTCATGCTTGTTCCAAGTCAAATATTTGACACTCATCAAAGGGAGTTTCGAAGACGAGGCAGGTGGTACTACATCTTTCTACAGTTCTGACTATTACACACTTTTTGATAAATAGTACTGAATCACGTGAGCTGGCGAAAAACATTTGTGAATTGGAAACGAACTCGAATTATTCTGATGGGCAACGAGAGAATCTCCATCTTACTATGCCATTATTGCTTCCAGACACCGGGTCCACGATTAAACGGTGATATATGATATCCGTGGTGCATCCATAAATATTCATACTGACTGCTGCGGAACAATTCGTTCACGATTTGGTGAAACACAGTATGATGACTTAGAATACCGCATTTCAGATTTACTGTGAGGATGGAGGAAGTATTTGAATGAACGTCCGTGTTGAAGTGCAGTACTTTGAGGGGTGTCCACACGAAATTGCAATGAGGCAGAATGTCACAGAAGCGATCGCTTCTCTCCCGACTAATGTTGACAACGCCGAAACCCTAGTCAATACGGACGCTGAGACAATACAAGCCAAATTTCGTGGTTCACCGACACTGTTGATTAATGGTGATGATTTTCTCGGATCACCAGCTCCCGAAATGCCAGCAATGGCATGTAGATACTATCCAAATGGAATTCCAACAGTTCAAGAGATTTTGAGTCATTTAGTTGGGAGAATCTAATCTGTATCTAAGGGAATATCATCAACTTTCACGGTCTTTGAACATATTTCCAACTCAATTGATAGACAGCCTATACCTGCTGAAGGTGGGTATTCTTGATATGTAACAACTGAGCGCGATGAGGGTATTGACACAAGCATATATGCAGCACTTGCACATCAATGGTTTGGATATGCTAAAAGGGGACCAAGTACATTCGTCCCCTTATTCGTCCATCGTTTAGACTTTGCCAATGCCGGAGAGCGGATACCTGGTAGAAGGCAGACTGCTGGCGGACGAGTGGTGGACGAGTCTCTCGAACAAGTTTAGGTAGATCCGGGAAATCTTGAGGAACATTGGGAAGATTCTGAAAGATGTATAGGTTTCTCCGCTCCGGCTATCGCATCATCGTAGGTCCGCTTGTCCTGGGCATCGATATCACCATCGCCATCCATATCCGCACTCTGTTACCACATCAGGCCAGTGACCATGTCGATGATCGTGCCATCTCCGTTATCGACATATTCAGGTGTTATCGAGATGTATTGAGCGTCCTGACCGTAGTAGGCTGCTCCAACTGTGGGTTCAGCTATTTCATTCTCGGTATCGTAGTATGCGGTCTGGTTCGTTCCGACAACAGGATATCCGCTGATATCTGGCAACTCTGTATTATCAGGTGTAGTAACGTTGTTGTCCTCACTCTCGCAGCCAGCAGATATTATAAGCACGATAAGACCTGCAAGCAGGATTCCAGTAATCCGTTTCATGGTTTATTCCTTTCTCAGTTTTGAGATTTATTCTCACCTATAGTGATGCTCGAAACTATTGCCTCATGTTCGCGAAGTCAGTTCACCGTTGGGGCTCGGGGCTCGGGGCTCGGGGCTCGGGGCTCGGAAAACAAATACAAATGCAGCCTCCGGTCAACATACCTACCCTGTCTTTTCTCTTGCTCATAGCTCATAGCTCACAGCTCACAGGCTTGAGTGATTCGTGTGGACAAGCCTGATTTATTATGAGGCATTCTTTTCAAGAACCAGTATAATTGACGTTCGAACCGTGTGAAGGTTTATTCGAGTTGGCTGAGAAGGTGAGAGGTGAACCTTATGTAGACTGGTCGATCTGCTGATCTAACACCAGGCATGTGTTCAGTTTCCGGGCCATGAAACCTTCGTGCCCTCAAATGTTCGAGAGAACAGCTCAGTGCCGAAGATCAGTTTTCAGGTTATCTGGATTGCCCACTACAGGATGTTTGCTTATACTCTATTCCAAGAGTATCCTGTTGAAGACTAAGATCATTCTCGATGATGAACCATGATCATCCGGTGATATTCAGTATTTCAGTTCAGCTTGTTGGAGGGATCATGCGTACTGTATTCGTGTTACTGGGAATATTTCTTGCTATAACTGCCAATGCGGGGAATATCACTGTCGAACAGGCAGCTCGTGTTGCGGAAAACTATCTCAGTTTCATGACATCGGTTGATGGATGGGACAGCGTCACATCCGCCTCAGCAACGCTCGAACGCACGCGGGAGTGGAATGGAGAAGTCGTTGGCTATTATTTTGAGGTCGATCCGGATGGGTACCTATTTATCCCAGCCTTCCGGGAACTCCCCCCGATAAAGGCTTATTCAGAACATGGCCAAGTGAGTTTCGACCATCCTGAGAGTTATGGTGCGATACTCGAAAGCATTTTGCAGGTCAAGGCCGCAACCCTGGCTCGATATCCCGATCTGTCATCAATGGCCAATGCTGGAATTGATACTTCAGCGGTTCGAAATTACGGCGCGCTCTGGGAAATTTTCAGTGAACCGTCCCGTCAAACATTTATCGCATCATTATCTGAGGCGGAATTGGATGAGTACACGCCCGGAACATACTTAATTGAGTCGAGTTGGCACCAAGGCGCACCGTATAATTATTACTGCCCGATAATAGATCAACACAACTGTTGGGTAGGTTGTGTGGCAACTGCTGTCACCCAGATCATGAACTACTGGCAATGGCCGTTGCAGGGTGAGGGCGCACACAGCTACACCTGGGAGAACCAAACATTATATGCAGATTTTCGCGATCCGTACGATTGGGACAATATCCTGCCCAGCTATGGGCAGCCTGGCGAACATACCCTCGAAGAAATTGCCGCAATTGCGGAATTATCGTATGAGTATGGCGTCTCAGTCGAAATGAATTACGGCTTGGATGGATCGGGCATTCTCACGGCGGATATACAAATCGTCATCGACTCGCTGCGTGATTACTTCCGATATCAGGACATAATGGATATTGAGAACAGGGATCAATATGAAACCGCCCAAGACTGGTTCAATATGCTTATTCAGGAAATTGATCTTGAAAGGCCCATGTTCTATTACATCTATGGCCATGTGATCGTGTGTGATGGCTGGCGTATCAGCAATACGATCAACCAGATTCACATCAATTACGGGGTGGGAGGTGCCGCCAACAGCTGGTATGCACTTGATGAGATACCCGGGAGCGATGACCCCAACTATGAATTCGTCATCCGACATATTGAACCCCTGTTGACAGCACCTCCTTCCATCGATTGGCAGGAACGAATAGTTTCAGAAGAATTCGACGGCGTATCCAGCGCACACGTTGCGGATGTGGATGGTGATGGCGACATCGACATAGTAGGAGCAGCGTATATCCCCAACGCCATTTGTTGGTGGGAAAATATTGGCGGTGATGGTACTAACTGGTCAGAACATACGGTTGATGAGACGTTCAATGGTGTCCGAAGCGTTTACGCAACGGATGTCGATGGTGACAATGATATCGACATCCTTGGTGCGGCTTCAGGCTCAGACGAAATAACCTGGTGGGAGAATCTGAACGGATTTGGCACGAACTGGCTGGAGCACACTATCGACGCCGGGTTTGACGGTGCCCGTAGTGTATTTGCGACAGATCTGGACGGCGATGGTGACGAGGATGTGCTTGGCGCAGCTTCGAATGCTGACGAAATAAAGTGGTGGGAGAACGTTGACGGCACCGGCACCAACTGGTCCGAGCATACAGTGGGTGTGGAAATCAATAACGCGTATGATGTTCATGCCTCGGACATGGATGGTGACGGGGACACTGATGTGTTGGGCGCAGCTAATTACGGTGACGAAATCAGCTGGTGGGAAAATCTCGACGGAACAGGAACGGACTGGTCCGAACATACTGTGGATGACACGTTTGATGGCGCATCCAGCGTTCATCCGGTGGACCTTGACGGCGACGGTGATATGGACGTGCTCGGTGCGGCCAACATGGCCGATGAAATTGTCTGGTGGGAGAACCTGGATGGTTTGGGATTGAATTGGTCAGCTCATTGGGTGGCCGATTCTTTCGATGGCGCAAACAGCGTCTCAGCTGCGGATGTGGACGGTGACGGCGACATGGACGTGCTCGGTACCGCCTACTATGCAGATGATCTTTCTTGGTGGGAAAACGTTGATGGTATCGGGACCAACTGGACCCAGCATCGCGTAGGCTGGATGTTTGACGGTGCAAATACTGCCGACGCAGCGGACTTCGACGGCGATGGTGACATTGATTTGATAGGCTGCGCATATAGTGCCGATCAAATTACGATCTGGATGCAAACTGGTTCTCCCGGACCTCCTGATCCCGTTATCATCAGCATCACTCCCGCCAATTACCCAACAATAATTCCTCAAGGTGGTTGGCTGGAGTATGGTTTTGAGATGATGGTCAACATCAACCAACCCGCAGACGGTTATATCTGGACTATGGCGACTCTTCCAAATGGCCAGTCCTTCGGTCCGCTGTTCAATGTCCAGTTCACTTTCGCACCCGGAATGTCGATAACTGTCGATGGCATCCAACAGCACATTATCAGCTATGCACCATTGGGCACATATGAGTGGATAGTCAACGCTGGCCCCAACTTATTGACTCCAGTCAGTTCTGACTCCTTCCCGTTCACGGTGGTAGCTGGCAATGCAACCTCCGATCAGAATGTGGACGAGTGGACCTCTATGGGACAGGAACGAATCGTGATAGCCGCTGGTGCTGATGCGTTGACCTCGGGAAATAAATTGCTGCCGCAAGAATTCTCCATGAGCGAGGCTTACCCGAATCCGTTCAATTCGACTACGACTCTTAGTGTCACTCTGCCTCATGCAGCTGAATTGAACATCAGGGTGTTCAACATCGCTGGCCAGCAGATAGCTGAATTGGCGGATGGAACGTTTGGAAGTGGAAATCACAAGATCACTTTTGATGCTGCAGGTCTGGGGAGCGGATTGTATTTCGTCCGTGCAACGGTGTCGGAACAGCCCTCTCAGGTTCAGAAAGTGATGTTGGTTCGATAAGCCCGCTGAAGCACAATAACATTCTCGACAATTCCTTTGATTTCTATTCTTGCCAGCTTCCCACCTTTCCGTTCAGGAGTGGAGAAGGCGGGTATGTCATCTATCCTTCGCAATCCCATAAGGTTAAACAACTCTTAATGTTCACGCTCCCCGCTCTCATTATATTCTCGATTAACCAAAATGGTTAGGATTAGCGAACTTAATAAAGTATCGTGTTAGATGATCTAAAGTCACACGATCGATTTGCTTTCACGTCACGATGCAGCGGAAATTATTTGCTGCGTGCTACAGCAAACAAAAGGGGTTCAGTATGAAATGTTACAAGAGCATTTTCGTTGTGATGGTGCTGGCATTCTTGCTCAGTATGCCTGCCGCCTTCGCTGACACGGTCACCATTGCCGGTGTTCAGACTGAGGTTCAACCCGGTTACGTCACACCTAGTATTTCCCATGACATTGGAGCTCCAGTCTCCAATGAGTTGGACGAAGTCCTGATCGACTTCGATGACTTTGACGCTCCGAGCTTGTTCGACGATGCGTTTCCGTTGACCAATGAGTATGAAGATCAGGGCATCGTTTTTGACGGCTTGGGTGAAGTCCTGAATGAGGATAGCAATTTCGGAGTTACCGGTCACTCCTATCCGAACTTCCTCGCATTCAACGTAGGCGCTGGAGTTCCCGGCCCGGAAACCATGATATTCGATCCATATGCTACCGAGCTCTCCTTGCTGGCTGGCTGTTCAAATGCTGGTACGATTACGTTAGATGCATATAACTCAAACAATGTCCTGGTAGATACGGATACGATCGTTGGCGCCGCCGCATTGGCAACTTTATCAGTCACGGCTGGCGAGATAGCATATGCTGTGATCAGTTTCTCTGACGACTGGTTAGTTGTTGACGATGTGCTGTTCGACGCCGGTCCGGGAGCCCCCGTCACTCTCACTCTGACTCCGACGACGGACGTTGTTCCTGCAACGGGCGGCGATGTTGTCTATGACGCATCCGTGGTGAGCACTATTGGTCTGGCGTTGCAAGGTCTTGGTTACGAAACATACGTGACCTTGCCGAACCAGCAGGTTTTCGGACCGCTGATGAGCCTCAACTGGAACCTGGTACCGTTTATGAATGTGACTGTCGTCGGTATGAGCCAGTACATTCCAGATTATGCGCCGGTGGGTAACTACTACTTCGAAGGTAGAGCCGGTTTCTTGAATATTCCGGCCTATACGCTAACCGATGGCTTCCCGTTCACAAAGAGCCCTCCAGTTGGTGCTGGTTGGTACGAAGATTTCGAAGATGGACTCGCCCAGGATATGGACTGGTTCGTCGGAGACATGGGTTCCTACATGATCGACGGTGGATATGCGAAGGTTGATGTAGTAGCCGAGACCGATGATTGGGGTTCTGGTGTGTACACTGGTGGAACCTTTGGTGATTGCACCGTTTTCTCCACCCATGAGTTGATCCAGACCGGTGGTTATTCCGTCGGTATGCTGTGGCGTGGTGATGGTGTTCAGGGCACGACCTATAACGGTTATGCGGTGTATTGCAGCAACGGTTCATACTCTGCCTGGGTATATACAGCGGGCGCACCAACCAACCTCGTTGGCTGGACAGATAGTGGTGGCATTATCAACCAGGGTGTTGGCGCGATCAACGATCTGGAATTAGTTGCCACTGGCAGCGACTTCGATTTCTACGCAAACGGCAGCTATCTTGGCAGTTGGAGTGACGGCACATATGCTACTGGCTATGCCGGTGTTGTTTGTGCATACACCAACGAGACCTGGTTCGATGAAGCCGGTTGCAGCACTGGACCTGCTCCAGACATGATCGGAGAAATTGGCCAACTGGAAACAGTGCTCAGGGATCACATGGGTAATGTGATCACCAATCCGGCTGACTTCTATGTACCGGGTGTTGCGTTTGATCGCAGCGAAGAGATTCTTGCGAACATCGAATTCATCCCGGAAGATTGGGTTGCCAGCGGCAGCTTCATCACTGGTGACGATGCAAGTGTCGTCTCTCTGCCGACGCAATTCGAGATGCAGACTGCCTATCCGAACCCGTTTAACCCGACCACCTCAGTTGCCATCGTTCTTCCGAGCGCCAGCGATCTGACCGTGACCGTGTTCAATGTGATGGGTCAGCAGGTTGCGACCTTGGCCAACGGTAAGTACAACGCCGGCCAGCACAGCTTCGTGTTCGATGCCGCAAACCTCTCCAGTGGCCTGTATTTCATTCAGGCACAGGTACCGGGTGAGCTGAACGCGATTCAGAAGGTTACCCTCATGAAGTAAAGATCGACTCTCTCAGCTTTTGTAGTTGAGAATTCGATCCGTATAGCATTGAAGCAAACGACGGCCAGGAGGGTGTATATCCCCTCTTGGCCGTTTTTCTGGGTATGATAGATGGAACGGTGAGAACAGCAACGTAAGACGGGACTCCTGATATATCAGAAGTCCCGTCTATTCTTGGTAGCGGGGGCAGGATTTGAACCTGCGACCTTTGGGTTATGAGCCCAACGAGCTACCAGACTGCTCCACCCCGCGTCACGTGACGTCAATGGTAAGGTATCAATATGACTCTGTCAAGAGACGCTGTTCTCATCATTTACAGGAGCCACATATTATCGTCTGACTAGCATCACTCAAATCCGGTTCCATCGCCTGCCTAGAACTCAAACTCAAGATGGTCCTGGAAAGACCGTATGCTGAGAAGGGCTTCCGAGCCGCGAACAAAACCGTCAGGATCGAAGCTGCCTGTTAAGCCTGCGTCCATGAACCCACGATCCACCGCCAGAGCCGCAGCGTTATAGGTCGCCGTTCCGCTACGCATATCTCTAAACCTGCTGTCTTCGCCGATATAGCGAGTGGTTAACGTCTCGTCATGCATGATTCCAGCGAGGATATTTTGCAATAAGAGGGCGAACTCGCCACGTGTCACGGGTTGATCAGGATAGAATTTGCGATCAGGACTGATCTCCATCACACCCAAGTCGATAATCTGAATTATCCAAGTTTCCGCCCAATGTCCACGGACATCCTCAGGCACAAGACTCATATCCTTAGGTTCTATCGCGGGTAGCAGGCTCGGGTCTTCCGGTGGTACGAAACGCGGGTTCAAGGTTCTCCCCATCGTCCGCTCCATCACCTCAGCCAGCTTTAACTCTTCGAGAAATAACACCGCCAAGTCCGCACGATCCAATGTGTCGACCTGAGCTATACGCATACCGATCCGACTGCCCGGCGCTGCTCGGACTATATCTTGGACTTCCTGATATGCCTGGTCCGTCTCGGAGGCCCATTCACCGCGCAATATCAGAGCGTGCGCGAATTTGTCCCCAGCCTCTGTGAACATCCAGGCACGTTTGTACGCTAAGCCCCACCAATACCAGGCGAGATCATAATCCTCATTCAGATCAAGCGCTTTCTCGAACTCATCGTCAACATCGTCATCATATTCGCCAGCCTCCAACGCCAGGCTCAGCACTCGTCCACGAGCGGACCAGGTGAATGGATCCTTCTTCGCCTCATGGACGCCTTCATCTGCCAGATCCTTCGCCTCGTCGAAGCGACCCTGTTCAGCACGGACCAGCGCAATGCCGCTCCAGGCCTGTGCATAATCCGGGTCCAGTTCGTTTGCACGCGCGAATTCCGCTTCAGCCTGGGCGAGTAGACCATTCTGGAGGTGCTTTAACCCCTGGCTAACGTGATAATCCGGGTTGTCCAGCACTGATTCGCTGCGTTCGGGCTTTGGCCCGCATGCAACCAGCAATAAAAGCAATGGAAGAATTAGTACGATCCGATAGTAATTCATCGCTGACTCCTAGTCCACGAGAAAAATGACACGTGCCTGCTGCAGAAACGTCAGATGCCTTTCAACCGCATGCAACAACGCAGCGTTCTGGCTGGACACGGTTACGTCCGTCCGATTCGAGCCTTCCGCTCGAATCGCTTTGATGACTAATGGATTGCTGCCAACACGATCATTGTTCCGGGCGGTGGCTAAATCCTTGGCATACTCAGCCATGCCGTGCTTAATCAGCCAGTCACGTTCCACATAGCGTTCGCCATAGATCACTTGACCCGCTTCATCCTTAATCACCGGAGCCAGTGCAGGGCGAACTCCCAGACCACGAGCGTCCACGATCAATCCCGTGTAGACGCTAGATCCTGGAGGAGCCGTGTCGTAGAGAGGGGCAGCAGTTTCACCGTCGCCGTAGATAACCCGCTCGAGTAACATTCCCTGTCCTGTGATATCCATCTCAACCGTGAGTTCGATGGAACCATCTGACTGATAAACAGGATCTCCCACACGTCGGAAATTCTTAGCGACACCTTCGATTTGAGTGCGGATACGATCCGAGTCGAGCATGAACTCCTCGACTGTGGTCTCACTGTTAATTCGGATGCCTTTGATCGTTTCCAAGATTTGACGGAGTGCGTCGAGCTCAGCAGCCCTGATCTGACCGGCACGCCCACCGACACCACCCTGAACGGAAATGCCGACTGCGCGTACAACCTGATCACTCCAGTTTATGGTGCCGTGACCATTAACATCTTCGCTGACTTGAGCCTGAAGCGCGCTCGTCAATAAAAGAATCAGCGACATAATCAGTCCGATACGATACGATACCAGCATCTCACCACCTCACAGTGTTGGAAGAAGAAGCCCTGGGGGCACACTCTCCCGAATCCATACACACACGCTTGCAAAGCCTCTGCCAGTTTCAACAACTGGTTACCTCTCCTGCGTAACTTCCATTATAATAGAGTGTTCAATATCTCGTAAACCAATGCCTGCTGACATCTGTTAACTATGAACACATCACCGGTTGTGGGTTGGGGAGTACACCTGTTGCGTTCACCACACGCTTATTCCACCTGTTCCAGATAATAAACCGGTACCTTCTAAAGATAATAGAACGGTAAGGGCTGGATTGCGGTTATTGAGACTCATATTAAACCTCCTCCTACAAACAATGAGCCCCCCCTTGATGTCTGCAGGAAAAACTGATACGTTGCCTTTAACGCCGTTCGGGGTGGTCCGCAAAAAAAATGCGGATCTGAGATCAAACCCGACGAACCTGATCCGGGTAATACCGGCGTAGGGATTCGGCGCGACAAGCAGTCAGTATATTGCGTTGTTGCGACGAACCCACACTACCCTTGTGTGGGTTTACTCATTTGACAAGCCACCTTCCCCGACGGCGAACAAACAACATCTGGGAGGTTGGCACCATGCGTTCCATCGTTCTTGTACTACTCGCCTTGTGTTTGCTTGTACCTGCCGCGTTCGCAGTAACCATTTCTGGTACTGTAGTAGACTTGTCAACAGGAAACCCTGTTGCAAACGCTTCCGTGTGGGTCAAGACTATCAACTCAGCGGCTACGACTGATTCAGACGGCACATTTACAATCGTTTTCGTTCCCAACGGACGATTCGAGATTTCAGTCAGCCATGTTGGCTATTGGAGTGAAACCTTCACCCTTTCAACTGAACAGAAAACAAATTTCAGATTGGAAATCCGTCCGAAAATGTACCGTAGTGAAGGGGTAACTCTCAGTATCGACCGTGTTCAGCGAGAATCGGCGACGGTCCCCTTTACCAACGTCTCCGCTGAAGAATTGAGTGAACGATATTACGGTCAGGACCTCCCAGTTGCGCTGGAAGGCCTGCCCAGCATGACCACGACCACCGATGCTGGTTCCGGGCTGGGATACAGCTATCTCAACATGCGTGGGTTTGATTTCAAACGGATCAGCGTGTTGCTCAACGGCGTCATGCTCAACGATCCGGAAGATTTCTACGTTTACTGGGTCGATCTCGCCGACTTTGGGGCGAATGTGGGAGATGTTCAGGTTCAGCGAGGTGCCGGATCCGCCCTGCTCGGTTTGCCCTCCGCCGGTGGTACGATAGACGTTCAAACCCAAACTTATAGCGACAAGCCTGCTATCTCAGCCGAATACGGGCTCGGTAGCTACAACACCCAACGCGGCAGCGTTCACCTCGCCTCCGGCCCGATTCAGGACCGCTACTTCATGGATGCCAGATTCTCACGGATTACCTCTGACGGCTACCGTGACCAATCATGGTCCGACTACTTCAGCTACTACCTGAGTGCGGCACGTGTGGATGAGAACATGACCACACGCCTGGTTCTCTTCGGCGGCCCGATCAAGAATCACATGGCGTACTACGGTGTTAGCCGCGAACAACTCGCGCAGGACCGTGAGCAGAACCCGCTCACTTATGAAGACGAAACTGACAACTACTATCAGCCGCATTACCAGCTGCACAACACGTGGGATATCGCAGACAACCTGCGTTTGCAGAACACGCTGTATTACATCCGTGGCGAAGGCTTTTTCAATGTGTCCTACCCGTCATGGTGGGGCTATGGCTGGGATTCCTGGGGTTTGGAAGATCCAGGCGTTGCCATCGGCGACATGGTCGCCCGCCAGCACGTGGAAAACCACCAGGGCGGATGGCAGCCACGGCTGACCTGGAAACTCAACGATCATACGCTTGATATTGGCGGTCAGTATATCAGCCATCGTAGCCGCCACTATGGAGAACTCATTTGGGGCGCTGTCCTGCCCGATGGTACCGAGCCGAACCACGTCTGGTACGACTACGAAGGTCGGAAACGCATCATCTCCGGTTACGTCCAGGACAGGTGGAAGGTCACACCCCGGTTGTATTTGAATGGTGCAGTGCAGGTCGCAAACATCGAGTATGGCATTCAGAACGACAAGTTCAACGACATGCAGTTGACTCAACCTTACACATTTTTCATGCCGCGTGCCGGCGCTTCGTTCAAAGCGACGGATAACCTGCGATTGTGGACTAGCTTTAGCCGGATCACACGTGAGCCACGTCTGAAAGACCATTTCTGGGGCGAAACCGGGTATCCAGTCATCCGTTACGATGATCCTATCAAATACGAGGATCCTCAGATCAAGCCGGAAACGCTCAACGACTTCGAGGTTGGCGTCGAACACAGCGGTCGCCGCCACTTCCTCGGATTGACCGGATATCTGATGGACATGGAAAACGAGATCGTCGACATCGGCATATATGATGTGACAGGTCAACCAGTCATCGAAAATGCTGATAAGACCAGACGTTACGGCGTTGAGCTGGCGGGCAGAATACAATTTGACTATGGTCTGTTTGTTGAAGGAAACCTCAACTTTTCACAAAACCGATTCGTCGAGTACAAAACCACAATACCGCTCTTAGACCAGAATTATGAAACTCAATACAGGCGAATGAACCTCGCAGACAACCGCATTATCAACGCTCCTGAGCAGATATTTAATATTGCTGCTGGCGTTCATAGACCCCTGTTTGATATCGTTATTAGCGCACACCATGTCGGCGAACGTTTTGTGGCGAACACCGAAAACTTTGGTCTATCAGATGCGAACATCTCCACTTACGGCCAGGATCGTTCACTGGGCAGATACACCCGCGTCGATCTGAATGCGGCGGTACGTCTGATTGGATCACCAGGATCAGCCGGGTTGTACACCCGGTTGGGGATGCCTCAGGTTGAGCTGACTGTACATGTGCGTAATCTGCTCGACGAGGAATACAACCTTTCGGGTAGCGCTGACCAGTGGGACGTCTATGTCATTCCTGCGGCGACACGGCACTATTTCGTTGGAGTGAAGGTGACGCTGTAGGTTGTTGGCCATGGCAGGTTATCCCTGCTGGCAAAGCCCGCAGGGGCACCTTGCCTGTCAGTTCCAGTAGCCTGTAGGCTGTAGATATATTCACTGTCACGGACTAACACTCCGTGGCAGGTGTGTTTTTTTATCAGTTACTCACAACTCACAACTCATAACTCTTTTTCTTTGTCTTTTACTCATAGCTCACAGCTCATTGCTCATAACTGATCTTGAACATGCATCTTGGTGCCATCGACACCGCGATTGTCGCCGCCTACTTCCTGCTCCTCGTCGTGCTCACCTTACGAGCACGAAGAGGTGACCGTTCGAGCGCGGAGGAATTTCTACTCGCTGGACGGCGTCTCACTGGCCCGGCCTTCGTCGCTACCCTGGTCTCAACCTGGTATGGCAGCATACTGGCGGTCGGTGAGTATTCCTACCTATACGGTATCAGCAACTGGCTGGTGTTCGGTGTGCCGTATTACCTGGCAGCGTTACTGTTTGCCTTCTTTCTGGCCGGGAGAGCACGCCGCAGCGCTGTATTGACCATCCCCGATCAACTGGAGAAGACTTACGGTAGAAAAGTAGCGATTGTCGGAACAGTCGTCGTCTTCATCATCACCGTCCCGGCTGCCTACATACTGATGCTCGGCGAATTGCTGCAATGGTTCCTCGGTGGGTCAACCCTGATTTGGATGATCGCCGGCGGTGGATTCAGCTTGCTGTATGTGCTGCACGGCGGTTTCCGTAACGTTGTCCGCACCGATCTACCTCAGTTTATCCTCATGTATCTCGGCTTCATCATACTGCTGGGGATGGCGTTTCATGAGTACGGCGGTTTCAGCTACCTGAAGGCGAATCTCCCGGAATCGCACCTCTCCCCCAACGGTGGGCTGGGATGGGCTGCGGTATTGGTCTGGTACTTCATCGCTTTACAAACGTTGATAGAGCCGACCTTCTACCAACGTTGCTACGCAGCGAAGAGCGAAGCGGTAGCGCGGGGTGGCTTGATAGTCTCAGTAGGATTCTGGCTGGTATTCGATCTGCTGACCACGTTCTCAGGTCTCTACGCCCGCGCCATCCTGGGCGATAATTCCGAAGCGATGTTGTCCTACCCCCTGCTGGCGGAAAAGATCCTCCCGGTCGGATTACTCGGACTGTTCTTCGTCTCGCTGCTATCAGTGGTGATGTCCACCGTGGACTCGTACCTGCTGCTGGCAGGACAAACACTGGGACATGACCTGTGGAGACGCCTGAAGCGGAGGGACAAATCAGAGGTGAGTGTCCCAGCAACCCGCGTCGGTTTAGTTATCGCACTCGCTTTGGCAATAGCAATTGCGGTCTGGAAACAATCAGCCATCGCCATCTTTCATGATCTCGGATCAATCGCGACACCCGTCCTGCTCATCCCCATGATCGCGTCTCTCTATCGTAAGCACCCACTCCCCCGAGCCCATGTTCTCTTCTCCATGCTGCTCTGCGGCTCCGTCACCCTGATCTGGACAACTCTGGGTAGCTATGGTTCCGGGTACCCACTGAACATCCACCCGATATACATAGGGCTTGGCTTGTCAGCGCTGGCTCTCGCTCCAGCATTACTGAGATCCAGACGTTGATTCGGCGCAAACATACTGTCTTATCGAATTTCTGTTATTTGAGCAGATCAGTTGACCACGTCCCCAGACACGGTTAGATTCAAACAATTCAAAAACATACCTGAGCTCTGATCACAATACAGGCGAGGAACAGAATGGCCACACCCGCAAACACTGGTAACCCGATGCAAAACCCCAATGAAGGATTCTGGATGTTCGGTTTCCCGATGGGATACTGGATGCTAAACGGAATCGAGATGTTTGAACGAATGGCCTACTTCCTCATTCGTTCCGTGGTGGCGATCTACATCATGCAGGCGGACGAAGTCCACGGCCTACATTTCACCGCTGGTCAGAAAGGCACGATTTACGCCTGGTGGTTCGTCTTCCAGTCAATTTTACCCATGTTTACGGGCGGTTACGCTGACCGATACGGCTACAAGAAAACGCTGTTCTTTGCGGTTACCCTGAATATCGCAGGGTATGTCATGATGGCCTACATGACATCATTCTGGGGCTTCTTCGCAGCGATTATGGTACTGGCGACTGGTACTGCCTTCTTCAAACCTGCGCTACAGGGCTCACTCGCACAGAACCTTACCAAAGCTAATTCATCAGTTGGATGGGGCATTTTCTATTGGATTGTCAATGTGGGTGCGGCAGCCGCACCAATGATGGCAGCGTTTATTCGTACTGAATACTCGTGGCAGTTGCTGTTCCTGGTAGGTGGCGGTATCACTGCGCTGAACTACGGCATGCTGTTCACCTTCAAGGATTTCCAGTCCGGAGCGGACAAGACTGAGAGTCCGCTACAGGTATTTATCCGCACCATGAAGAACATCGTCGAACCGCGTCTGGTCGCTTGGCTGCTGATCATGAGCTGTTTCTGGCTGATGATGTACCAACTTTGGGATCTGCATCCGAACTTCATCACCGACTGGGTGGATTCCGGTCATCTGGCAGGTGTCTTTCAGCATTCAGTGTTCTCGAGCTGGGCGATTATGACCGACCGAGGCATGCAGGTTCCGCAGGAGATCCTGCTTAACCTGAACGCGCTGCTGATTGTAGTGTTCATGCTCATTGTCGCTAAAGTTGTGGCGAACATGCGGGTGCTCGCCGTGATGACTATCGGTATGGCAGTCGCAACCTGTGGCATCCTCGTCGCAGGATTGACCACATCAGGATATATCTTCCTGTTGGGTGTAGCTGGTTTCTCCTTCGGTGAGATGCTGACTGGACCTAAGAAGAATGAGTATCTGGGCTTGATCGCCCCACCGGGAAAGAAAGGTCTTTACCTGGGCTACGTGAATATTCCGGTCGGTATCGGAGGGTTCGCCGGGTCAAAGATCGCAGGTTACCTCTACGGTCATTATGGTGAAAAAGCAGTCCTCGCACAGAAATACCTGCTCGAACACACCGCTATTGGCCAGGGGAAAGTGTCGTTGTGGGATGGTAATCCAGACAAACTAGCAGCCCTGGTCGGCGTTGATCGTCCGGAAGCGATGATGAAATTGCAGGAAGTCATAGGTATGGACGCTATCAAAACCACCGAACTGCTCTGGAATACATACTCCCCGCAGTATTACGTCTGGCTACCACTCGCCGCCATCGGCGTTGTCGCAATCATCGCGCTAACCATCTTCAATCAGATGGCAAAGAGCTGGAAAGACATGGACGCCTGATCCCTTACAACAACTAATGCTATT
>CAJVXH010000028.1 GCA_913009835.1 uncultured bacterium | reverse complement strand
AAGGAAGCTGAGGGTGAGAAACAACGTCAGATCAACATGGCGGAAGGTGGGGCACAGGCGATTTTACGTGTTGCTGAGGCGACGGGTGAGGGTTTGAAGAAGGTCTCGGCGGCTGTCGAACAACCCGGCGGTGAAAAGGCGATGCAGCTACGTGTCGCGGAACAGTATGTCGAGGAGTTCGGCAACTTGGCCAAGACCAACAACACGATTATCCTCCCGGCCAACCTCGGCGATCTGGCGGGCATGATCTCCACTGCGATGACCTTCATCAAGAAGGGTGATAAGGTATAATCGGATCTCAGATCATGTATCAAGCTCTGATTTCACAGACTCTCCACTACTTTCTTCCTATTATCGCCCGGCCGCGGATCATTTCGCAAAGCCGGGCATTCTGTTTTCGCATTGCCGCACTTTGCAATGCTTTTAACATCATTCCCAGCTATCACGCCGCTTCACCAACTGTGGATGACTCTCTCCAGTCAAGAATATCTATCAGGTTGTCTGTCATACACGCGACGCATCTTATTGGTTTATAGATATTTACGGAATATCTCTAGTAAAAGTATAGAGATTTCCATTTCAATCATCATGTTTGAAGAGGCAAAGGACTCCAGTTTTTGCGGTATCTGCCGATGATATAGGTAAATCGTATTATTCATCGGAGAGATCATGGACATGAACATGCAGGCCGAGGCTGTCCAGCCACAGGCAGCACAGCAGATTAGCAGCCCGGAAGCGGCTGTAGAGCGTCAAGGTGGGCCAACGTCCGTCACTTCCCTGCTCGAAATCAAAGACCAGGTGGATCTGTCGCCAGAAGGTCGCGCGTTACTCGAGCGTCTGGGTGAAGCGGACGCCTGAACACTGAGTGCTCGCCGGATTTAGGAGTTGCCCGCTCTCATTGAGGGTCGGGCTTTCTCTGTCTGCGGTTGTTGATGATCATTTGTGTAACTACAACTACCGTTAAAAGTTTTATTCTCGCAAAACACGATCCTTCTCATCTGGCGCTTTAGGTACTGTTAACCGTCACTCTTACTCGTATCTTTGACTCTCGGAGCAATCGCTATATTATGCAATAATTTCTTAACTGTATTTGCTTGGACCTTAAGAGTGACTCTTGCTAATAAGTATTTCCCCCTTGGCCAAGTGAGAGGTCCATTTTAGTTTCTTTCTCTGGGGATGAACGCTCAATTTGGAGCGATGGATGAGTATCCACCCATTTCGCGCATTCCCTCATTTAGACCGTATTCACGTCTTCCTGCTAGGCATCACTCTTGCCATCATCTCCACTGTAGTCGTGTATCAGATTCTACCTGATGTAGGTATAGATCCTCGAGAATATCCGTTCGAGTTTTTGGAAACACGGCAGGAGGGGAATAAGTCCATAATGCATGCAGGAGTTGACTTTTTCGGAGATTCGGATAGGGTCACTGTTAAAGTCGCTCTTGGCAGTGACAAATTGGCGATTAACACCCTTGACCTCCATGGTTCGGTCAATTACAACATTCATGGCGAGCCGAAAACCTTCCTTCGACACGGACTGACTTACGATGCTATTGATGTTGACTTGGATGGCGCAGAAGAAATCCTGATCGATTTGTTCCATGGTTACTCACTGGATGGTAATCAGAAGAATATCGTATCAGCGGAAGGTGTGACTTTCAGTTATTACGGTCTTGATGATCGGGCTGAACCGTTGGACGAGATGTTCAAGCCGGATAGTGTTGATGGTGACTGGTTGATTCAGCACACAATCATCCGGAGATCAAACCTTATACCGTTACAAAGCGACTCGCTTTTCTTTGTTATGGAAGCTGGAACTGGTGTCCTTTTCCCACAATACAAAATATGTCTATATCGAAAAGGTGATCCACCAGTGTTGCTCCACAAGTTCGAGAAATCAATACCTGTGAAGTTTGGAGAAATCATAAGACTTAAGTCTGGAGTGGAACGCATTGTCTTTGCTACCCGAAACCCGGATCAAGGAACAACGCTTTCCCCACCTGCTTCCTCGCCTGTCCCGGGTGCGGTACTGGATACACTTGTTGATTGCAGAGGAGGTGTTTTCCAAATTGATCTCGATGGGGAAATACAATGGTCTCGCTCATTTGGACAAGGCGGGGGCAATGGGTTCGTCTTCTCCGTAAATCAACCTGCAGATACACTCATTGTATTCCACAATCAGGATAGTTTTCTTGAAGATGGTGCCATATCGGGTTGTAATATGCTCCGTTTGGATGTGCTTACCGGCACCACTATAGACTCATGTTTTTTTGAAGGATATTTCGCACCGTTCATTGGCCATCATGCTGACACGAGCGGATATATTGGTCTTATTATTGGTTATGATGGGATCACGCATCTTTTGGATAAATCTGGCAATGTAGTAAATCGCTACAAGGCCTATAATAATATACTCTCTTATCGTTTAAGACCGTTACTAAAGCTACCTACGGGTGAACTAGCCTTTGCAGAGAATACTCGAAATAATCTTCTGGTCGTTAGAACCTTGGATTGTAAACCAGTGAGTGTTTATGAGGGCAATGGATCCTTGTTCATGGCTACATACAGAATCGGAGATATCGAAGAAGATCGTCTCATGATCTCCGGGCGGGATACGATCTCGGAAGTTGCGCTTATACCTAATGGTTTCCTCTTGTGGCCAGTTTGGAAATTTAGATGGCCCCTTTTGTTTGGCTTTCTCATTCCCTCCTTAATTATTGGATTTTACTACTATCTTTTGTACCGTGATGAACGAAAAAAGGCTTGGAGTCGTTTACAAACCGAGGTAGATAATAGAACAAGGGATTTGCATGAAGCAAATACAACGTTAAATACCACTAAAACCTATTTAGAATCGGTTTTTAATGCATCTGAGGATGCTCTAATCACCTTTGATTCATCACTAGCTGCGATACGATCAAATCATACATTCATGGGTATGTTTAGTCTAAGTGATGGTGACTTGAGTTCCTTGCATACTGATCCAGAATTGAATGACAAATTGAAGGTTTTATTTCCCCTTGTTCAAGCTACTTTCTCAAATGGTAATGGACAATCAGACCAGTACAAGGAGTTTTCGCTGGGACGTGTGCTCAAAATCAGCAGCACAATTATGAACATACCGGATCAACCTGACCCTCAGGTGCTGCTTACAATCCGTGATGTATCCCAGCAATTTCATACTAAAAGCCTCGGTAGTCAATCCTCATATCCACACATCATAGGTGAAAGTGAACTGATTCGTAAGATATTTAACACTTTGGATCGATTGAAATCGACAGAAACGCCCGTATTGATTCTGGGAGAGAGCGGCACCGGCAAAGATCTCGTTGCACAAGCGATTCATCAGACCAGTAAACGTCGCAGCGCCCCATTCATTGCGGTTAATTGCGCTACGCTTGTGACAGATCTAGCGAAAAGCGAGCTGTTTGGACACTTGAAGGGAGCCTTCACTGGTGCTACTCGCGATCATCGAGGTTACTTCTCCCAGGCTGATAATGGAACGCTTTTCCTTGATGAGATTGGTGACTTGCGTCCCGACATTCAAGCGATGTTGTTGAAAGTTAGTCAAACCGGCGAATATCAACGAATGGGCGACGAGCAGATGCGTTCATGTGATGTGCGAATAATCGCCGCCACAAATCAGCCAATTGCGGAGAAAAGTGGCAAATCCGGTTTCCGGAGAGATCTATTCTACCGTTTTAACGTTGTCCAGATTACAATGCCGAGCCTTCGCGACCGGGCTTCGGATATTCCTCTGCTGGTAGATCATTTTCTGACACATTACTCCAGGGAAATGGAAAAGCCGACTAATAGAGTCAGTGAAAATTCGATGCAAATCCTCCATCATTACCCCTGGCCCGGTAACATCCGTGAATTGAGTAATGCAATTGCGCATGCCGTTATCTTCTGCAAGGGTGAAGAGATACAGGTTCGCCATTTACCTGAGGAGATCAGTCGTGCTTCGTTGGACGCGGACAGTTCTACTAACGGATTGCATAAATTTTCCAGCCGTGCAAGGCAGGAGTGGGATCGTGAGTACCTGATCGCCGCACTCGACCATTTTCGATGGAACAAACGCAAGACCGCTGCTGCACTTGATAGTTCCCCACAGACCCTCTACAAGTATCTTCGCAAGTTCTCCATTGAGGCCTCCAGGTAATTCTGTTTCACGGACACTACGTCATCAAACAATGTCCAGATGGACAGAGTGTCCACTCTCAGACTCGCCGTAACCAGCTGATAAATATATAGTTAATCTCCCCTGCTGTTGTGGCACGGTCGTTGCCAATAGGAACGGTAACAACATGTTGCAGGCTTTGGCAAACACGTCACCTGCATGTAGAATCCACAACAAGAGGGAGTTGAGATGAACCGCACGAGTCAGACGTATTCGGGCAGGAACAGAGTGATGTTCCTGGGGTTGTTGTGTTCCGTTTTATTCTTGTTTGCAGTCAGTTCAATGGCTGCGACGGGCACGATCCTCTATAACAAGACACAAGAAGGTACATCCAGAGACATATTCAGAATGGACCTTGCGACGGGAGTTGAGGAGTTGGTATATGCGGAAATATCGGACGACGCGTATCCGTTTCCTTCACCTGATGGCAGTCAGATCGCCTTCGGCTGCGATGCTCAGTCAGCCAGGCTTCAGCTGTGGTTCATGAATTCAGACGGTACAGATGCAACACCCGCCGTCAGCAATTTGGATCTGGATCTTGTGTACCCCACTGACTGGGTTGGCGATAAGATTCTTGCCAATGCGTATGAACCGTGGGGATCTGGAAGCAGGGTGATGATGTATGACACAATCTCAGAGACCTACACAACGCTGTACAGCTATCCGGGGCGTGATTGCTATTCTAGCCAGGGAATTCTCGATGACAACTGGGTCATAATTTGCTCCGGAATTCGCTACGTAGGCGGTGGATTCGAACTGCTGAAAGTGAGCACAGATGGATCGGGTACCTCAGAGGTTCTCTTGTCCAACAACGATGCGTCGGCAGGACAAGGACCGTCTGTGTCGCCGGACAGGATGAGCGTTCTGTTCGAATATGCTTCCACCCCCGGGGACTACAGCATCTACCTCTTCGACCTGAACGATAATAGCTCCAGTCTCATGGTTCAGAACGCCGTGTGGCCAGTCTGGAATGAAGCTGGTGACTCCTTCATATTTGATCGCGACAACGATATCTGGATCTCAGACCTTTTCGGCAACGAAGAGCAGATCACGTTTGATGGCGTTGGCCGGAGGGTGAAAGCGTGGACTGGCTCGGATGATGTTCTTACCCTGACCCTGTTTCCTCCTGCAGAACCGGTGATTGTACCACGTGGCGGGAGCTTCGAGTATGACATGATGTTGGAGTCCAATCTTGATATTCTGACAAACATTGACATCTGGGCGCAGGCTATCCTTCCGAACGATAACGTGTTAGGCATCTGGCGTGTGAATGACTTCCCCATCGGTCCGAACACGACGCTGTTGGCAGATGATTTGTTCCAATCCATTCCATTGACCGCTCCTTCGGGCGACTATGTGCTCCGGATACGCGCTGGTCAGTATCCAACCGAAGTGCTGGCCGAAGATAGTTTCGATATAGTCATTTCAGGAGCTCAGCTTTCAGGTGGTGCGGACGAATGGTTGTCGGGTGGATTTGGCGAAACTCTGATGTCGTACTTGTCAGAGCCGGTGCGTCTCGTTTCATCTGAGTCGGCAATGCCGGATGAGTACACAGTTGGTCAGGCATATCCTAACCCGTTCAATCCAAGCACGACGATCAGTGTTACACTGCCGGAAACATCTGAGCTGTCCGTGATTGCCTACAACGTCACAGGTCAGCAAGTTGCCGAGCTGGCAAACGGTCAATTCAGTGCGGGCAGCCATGCATTGACGTTTGATGCGTCTGGGATAGCTTCCGGATTGTATTTCATCCGAGCGACAGTACCAGGTCGGATGGATCAGGTTCAGAAGGTGATGCTGGTGCGCTAATGAGCGCATGGACATCGCATGTTTCGCTTCACCGACCTGCTCGTAGTCATCTGTGTTCTGGGGGAAGCCTATGGGCAGCGAACAATGATCTATAAGTTATGACAATAGAGACAACCGCCACGGGCTGTAACATCCGTGGCGGTTAATATTATGTCCTCAAGTCCCAGACCCTTAGGACTCCCGACTCCCCCGGCACACGCTTTTGGGCCGGGCTACTTAGGATCGTAGTACCTATTTCATGAGTACGAGTCTACGCGTCTCACTCAAATGACCCGGCGAATCAGCGCGGAGGAAATACACACCGCTCGCTAATCCGTGCCCGTCAACGGTGAATCCGTGTACACCAGCTGAGAATTCTCCGTCGGCAAGAGTTGCAACCTCACGCCCATTCAGATCGTAAACGATCATGCTCAGCGTCGCAGTCTCCGGTAAGGTGACACTGATGTTGGTCGAAGGATTGAACGGATTGGGGTATGGATCACCGAGGGAGTAGTCCGTCGGCAGAACGATCTGTTCAACCTCCTCCGACATCGTGGTTTGATCCAGACCAGTGGCAGCCCAATTGTCCACGGGCGCACCATCGTTCTGGGCGACAACCATTTTCTGGAATCCGAAGGCATCAATGCTGGTAATCGGCCATCCATACTGGCCAATTACGCCATGGAGATAATACTGTCCCGGCGGCGCAAAGCCTGGTACATTCTGGGATAGTGGGACTACAGGTGTTGTGCTGAAGGCGCCAAGATTCAAACCTGTGAACATTTGCAATGGACCAAAGAGGTTACCGTTTGGCAACTGGACTCGAATCCAGGCATCGTAGGTCATTGCGAATGGACCATGATTATTTACCTGGGCGAAATAGTTAAATGAACCGCCGGAATTCGGAATTGAAATCGATCCGCTGGTCCAGACCTCTACTTGCAAATTAGACTGGAGCTGACCCAACATCACGTTTATATAGTTCTCCATCAACTGGGGATTGGATGTGGTCCTGACCCAGTCCTGATCGGTGTTGGTCACACACATCGCGTGGTCAGCAGTTCGAGTCAACAACCAGCCATATTCCTTGTCGGCCCAGTGATGTGTAGTCTCGACATTCTGACTGCCGACACCGTATGCACCATCCATGAAGTAGGTTTGGCTGGGGATGTTAAAAGTGGTGTTCGAGATGACTCCGGATAGAAAGATTGGATCCAGATTCCCCGCATCACTACCCTGCCAGGTCCAGCTGCCTCCGAACCAGTCAACCATCTCCTCCCAAGCAATGTTGGTATCAAAACCCGGATCACGTTCGCTTTGCAGGTATACTGGCCTGCCAGCGTACATAGCTTCGATGATCATCTGGCGGCGCATGAAGCTCAAAGGAATCACGCCGGATGATATGACCACCGCATCACTGGGAGAAATGAAGCTGCCGTTATCCAGTGAGGACTGTGGATACAGAACGGGTGTATGGCCCATGGATGCTATGACATTCATCCATTCCTGGTCCATGTCGTGAGTTGCGTTGAAACTCTGGCTTTCGATAACCGCGATGACTGCTGCGTTGGCTGCAACAGCAATCAGCACCAGTACGAATGTTGCCGCAAACAGGAATCTGAGTTTTGAAATCATGGTAATGCCTCCTTCGATTAAGCGTCCAGCAACTATTTCAAATCATGATTCTATGTATTCCAATTACTTCAATAACACTAACTTACGTTGTTCTGAAAGGTTTCCCGGCGAATCAGCGATCAGGAAATACACTCCACTCGCCAAACCATTTCCATCGAATGTGAAATTGTGAATACCGGCTGGAAGTTCTCCATCTGCGAGTGATGCTACTTCACGTCCCTGTAGATCGAACACACCAAGCTTCAACGACGCTGCTTCCGGTAGAGTGACCTTGACCGATGTCGTAGGATTAAATGGATTCGGATATGGATCGCCGAGCTCAAAATCTGTCGGAGTAATGGCGCTATCGTCCGTTGAGGCTATTTCCGTCTCAAACGATCCTGCTCCTCCCCACTCATTTACCTGTTCAGCCCCATCTGTTGCCACGACCAGCTTGGTGAACTGGATCGAGTCAAGATTCAGTATGAAATTGCCGAAGCTTCCTATGGCGGTGTGAAAGTAATAGGTGCCCGGAGGTGCCCAGGCTGGGACATTTTGCGAAATGGTGTAGGTTGGGGTTGTTGAGTTTGGCGGTACTGTCACGCTGGGAAAATACAGGAATGGACCAAATATGTTGTTGTTCGGAAGCTCAACCTGCGTCCAGGCAGCAAACGTTTGGGCAGTCCAACCGGTGTTTCCTATTTTCGTCTGTGCTGAAAACGTTCCACCAGTATTAGGTATCACAATTGGTGGACCATTGTGCCAACACCGAATCTGTACCTCGGTCGCGTTGTAACTGAGCAGATTTCGAATGTAGTTCTCCATCAACGGTGGATTTGTCAGCATTTTCACCCAATATTGATCAGATGACGTCGCCGCCAGATTTACTGCCCCGGTCACCAGGGGACGTACATACCAGCCGTATTCCTGGTCACCGAAATGAAGGTTCGTTTCTACTTCACGGCTGCCCGTACCATATGCCCCGTCTCTGAATGCCAAGAGCTGGTTAACAGCATTCGGATTCATCGATACGGTTCCAGTGACCCACATCGGCTCCAATATTCCGGTCGTATTCCCATTCCATGAGAATGTTCCCGCCGCATCCTGAACCAGGTCAACCCAGGTTTGATTGGTATCGTAGGTTATGTCGTATTCTGTCTGCAGGTAGATTGGGATACCAGCACTATAGGCTTGACGAATGATATTACGTCGGGTCGCAGATAGCGGAATGACGCCTGACGACACGATCAGCAGGTCACAGATCGCGAAGAAAGCGTTGTTGTCCAGCGCGGTTTGTGGCAATAACGAGAATGTGTGCCCCATGCCAGTCGCAACGTTCGCCCAGTTCTGATCCATGAGATGGGTTGGATCGAAACTCGTACTCTCGATGATCACGATATGTGCGGCGAACGCGCTGGAAGTCAGCACGCCGATCATCAGCAAGACTATCAGTAAATGTTTCATGGTTCTCCAGGGTGATAACAAGTTGAACTGACGAATGAAAAGGTCTATCGCATCAAAACCAGCTTGGCGGTTTCATGCAATTTGCCCGGCGAAACGGCCCGCAGGAAACAAATTCCACTTGCCAGATCATGACTTTCAAAAGTGGCTGATAAGCGGCGCATGAGATCGTCCCTCGTTTGTACGTTTTACTACATCTGATAAGAATGTTAGGAATCCCTAAGAGCTATGCAAGAGAAAAGAGCATTTTGATAAATAAGGGCTGGATGCTAACCAGTTGATAATTAGGAAATCCTAACCCGCAGGGAGAGTCAAGCATGTCGGTTCACTGGCAGGGTTCGGTTTTCTTGTCTTTTGTCCGAAGAGGAATCGGGGAGAATATGATGATGTTGCGGAGGGTTCTATTCTTACGCCGAGATGCGTCTATTCTGAATTCCTAAGCAATTGGTCCAAGTAATCTGCACATTCATCCGACCCTTCTTCAGGTGCCCAGGTGGCGAAATCCTTGTCTGTCGCTGCTGACCACGGCCCCGGCTTCACCTCGAAGACAACCGTGTCCTGCTCGGTCGCAATAAAGGTGTGGAACACTCCCGCCCTGACGTCGATCCCAAACTCGGTAGTGTTGGCAGCGACATTTCGTACCTGATCAACCCTGCCGTCTTCATGGAAAGTGAAAAACTTCAATGCTCCACGCAGGAGCAGCAAGGCCTCATCCTTAGCCGGATTCTGATGACGATGAGGACGGATATAGCTTCCCGGTTGAATCGCATTGAACATCCGGTGCAGGGTGTTTGACGCGCCGTCATGGAAGGGCAGTATGATCCGTTTCCGCTGGCTGTTGCGCGATGCTGCAATTGTTCTCTCTATCAGCTCGTCGGTGAGGACCGTGAGTTCACCAGATTGCGGTTCTAGAGCGAGGGGGAATGATGGTTCGATCAGTGACATGATTAGCTCATCCGTGGATGGTCAGAATTAAGTGCCGGTCGGGGAGAAAGTAGTGATCTGTCCAGTCCGGTGCAGCCCCAGGAACCATCCGAGGCATCGAGTTTACTGAACTGTTGGGTGTTCTCCAATGCTCATGTGGTACGTTCTTCCTTAGCTGAGATATGACCAGGCTGTCCGTCGATTGCTAGCCGACTACTATTTTATAAGTTAGACTCCCAAAACAAAACATCCTCTTGTCCCCACACGCATCCAACGAGCAAAACATAGTTCGGGTCCATTCTTTGTGAATTGGGGTGCAAGATGCGTGCAGCGGTGATAACTCTTGTTATCGCGGGAATACTAGTAATATTCGGCTATTCATTCTGGCCGGCGATAATCAATTCGATGATGCCTGCAGACAGCCGTCCAGTGGATGTAACGTTCTCCAACGATACAGTCTCGGACGATGAGTTTAACGCCATCGCCAGCGATCTGGTCGGAACATATCCCGAAGAGTTCGACCATATCGATCGTTTCCGTAAAGCTGGCATCCGCACCTATGAAGGTCCAGAGACCTGCCTGCAGTGCCATGAAACTGCGCAGATCGAGGATGCGGAAACCGGCGCGATAATCACCGTTGACCTGATGGAGAACCTGCTCGGTTCGGCACACTACAAGTTCTTCACGATGGAACACCCGAATGTCTGGGGCTTCAACGGCGAGCTCGCTGACAATTTCCCGATGGGCAAGATTGACCGTCCCTGCCCGAAGCCGGGATCATTCGCGTTTACCGCCTGGGCGGAAAAAGTGGAATTGGAAGACGGAACGGTGTATTCCGAGGGTTGCGGTCAGTGCCATATCGGTGGCCAGGTTCAGGCTCCGCTCGGCGAACTAATGCCGGGCTATCGCACCACGCAGGCGGAGAAAGACGCGATCGATTGCTTGATCTGTCATGCAGCGGCGTATGACATGAACGTGAAGGAACTCGCCTTCACGGATGAAGGACAGGCGTATTGGAACCAGGACCGTTCGATGCGTGCGGCGATGTCGGTCGTCACTCCGACATCAACCGGCTGCCTGCGTTGCCATCAGCACAACTTTGGCGGCGACATTTACATTGATGAGCAGGGTGCAGAGCAGTTCATGCCCTCACAGAGTAACACTGGTCATGATATGCCGCGCATCGCGCACCCGGGTTCGAAGCGAGGGACGCCGTACTCACCGAGCTGGGATGTGCACGCTGCGGCTGGTGTCGACTGCATCGACTGCCACACCACCCAGGGTCACCTGATTGCCAAGGGTCAGCACACGACCACGATGATGACCAACGATCTGCCGGACGTTGACGTCGCCTGCCAAAACTGCCACGGTGACGCGCCGCATGTCGGCGACTATGAAGGCGCGGATTTCTACAACGAACACATCGACCGCGTCGCCTGCCAAACTTGTCACATTCCGAGTTTGCAGGAGGATAACGCTACCCGCCGTGACTTCAACCACCCGGAATTCGAAGAAGAAGCGGGCATCTACGTCTACACGGACGAGCTGAAAGCGACCGAACCCGGCGACGGTTTGACCTACGTGTGGTGGAATGGTGACGGCAGCTTCCTCGGCAACGCGATCGGCGACAATCCGAACGGCGAGGATTTGTACAAATTCTACAATCCACAGAACATCTGGCCTGAATTCGCTGACTTTGACTACGATGGCTGGTACGAAGAGACGATGCGTCCAATTGCCAAGTTGAAGCCATCAAAGTTGTACGTGATGAAACGCTTCGACGGTCGTCAGCACATCGACCTCAGCAACATCGGCCCGTTCGGCGGGATGTATGTCCCGTACAATTTGCCCACCTACTACACCACCGGCGACCCGAAAAAGGCCGCGATGGCTGAGATGGACAAGAGCATGATGGGGATGATGTACGGCGCGATGTTCAAGTACTACCTGATGGACAAGTTCATCTCGTTTATGGATGTGGACACGTGGGACACGAGCAAGTACAAGGACCTGACCGAAGGACGTGAGATGGAACCGCGCTGGCTACCGATGGAAGCGGCGATGGAGGTCAGTCATGCGATCCGCCGTGACGGCGCCTTAACCTGCGAGAGATGCCACACGACTGACGGCGTGCTCGACTGGGAATTCCTCGGCTACAACGAAGACGATGTCGAGATGTATACGACGATACTTGAGTAGTCCGGCTCAATCCCAATTGCCAAGACGAATCAGGGGCACATTAAAACAATGTGTCCCTGTTTCATGTCCACTACATTCATTTCGTGGATAATTCGCGTTGGTGGAACCAACACGGGCAAGAACTAGGCAATCCTGAACCCACGTACGTCATCCTGAACCCACGTACGTCATCCTGAGCGCCTCGGAAGTCATCCTGACGAGCGTCGGTCATTTTCGACGCGCGAGAAGGATCTAGCTTACGAGTATCGAGCAGGATAGCACGTAGAAGTATTTGTGGAGGTGCAACAAACTCACTGCAAACCAACACCACGCTCTACCGCACTCCACGCACCATCATTATCGTTCATGCGTAGTAGATTCTTCGCTTGAAGCTAAGCTTCGGCTCAGAATGACACACATATCCGTCATCCTGAGCGCCTCGGAAGTCATCCTGACGAGCGTCGGTCATTTTCGACGCGCGAGAAGGATCTCGGTGTTGACCTTTATATCATCCCAGACATAAATGTCTGGGGCATGACGCCGCCTGTTTGTATATTGCCAATGTATATCCACGGAGGTCACATGTCACACCCAGTCAAATCCTACCTGAAATCTTTCTACGTATGTGTTCTCTTGTCATTCACCGCAACGGCATTCACTCAACCCCCCGACACTCTCTGGAGCCATGATTACGGAATGGTAGGATCGGAACGTGTGGAGTGCATTCGTCCAGTGCCAGGCGGAGGGTACATAATTACTGGCGATACACGGGTTGCCCCGAGTATGTATGGAGTTCGCACTATTCGGACTGATGAAGACGGAAATGAAATCTGGTCCATGGTTGAAAATGGTGGTGAAACTGACGGGGTTTCCTATATCGAACCAACTTCAGATGGCGGTTTCATTCAAGGGGGATCTACGCTTTCATATTCACCGAACTTCACATGGGAAGGATATGTTCGCAAACTGAACGCAGGTGGAGAGACGGAATGGGCACGTCTGATTGGGACGAACAACATAGATGACTGGGTTGCTTGTGTGAGGGAAGTGCCCAGTGGAGGCTATGTTGCAGTGGGTGTTGACAATGCTCAGTGGTTTCTCTGGCGAATGGGTCCTCAAGGGCAATACATGTGGGAGCGCCATCTACCTTATGAATTTGATACCCGTGCTAACTTCGTTGAACCTTTGGCGGATGGGGGATTTATCGTCGCAGGCAATTACCCGGACGGATTTAACCTGATTAAAACGGACTCCCAAGGACTAATAGTCTGGCAGAATGAATACTTTGATGGTGGATGGGCTTATTGTGCTCGTGAGCTGCCAAATGGCAATATCGTCGCCAGCGGACAAATGTGGTATAGCCAGTTAGCTTTTGCCTGGGAAGTCATAATGGTAGATCATGAAGGCAATGTGATTTGGACTCATGAGATCGATGAGGAGGATACGAACACATCTTTCATGGCTAACGAGTGCTGGGTAATGGCTGATGGTAACATCGTTGTCTGTGGGATGGGTCAGGATGAAGAACTTTTCTTCCATCGTTGGATCATCAAGTATGATCTTGAGGGAAATGTTCTCTGGCATAAGATCATCCCTGATGGAGAACTATTTACCGTTTGCCAGGGACGAGATGGCGGGATTGTAGTTGGCGGACTGGATCATACTGACATTTGGCATTCTTCGATTCGTTTCCGCATATACAAGCTCGAACCGGAAGTCGAAATCGATCTGCAGCCGGACCTCACCGTTATCCCCGAAGACGGCGGATGGCTGACCTACGATGCTGAAATCAACAATATCCTGGTGAATACAACAACTATGGACACATGGACATTCATAGTTAATCAAAATGGAAACGGAACCGTTGTGAATCCATCCCAGATCACGCTTGAACCTGGAATCCCTTACAACGTTGAAGACATAACAATCGAGATTCCCGCTGAAATTCCGGATGGCGAATACACCTGCGAGTATCATATTGGCAACATCACGACCGATCAGAATATGGGATTGGGCGCGTTCACCTTCTGGAAGGGTGAGGTCGGTGTGGATGATCCGTCCGGACCAGGCAACGGTGAGGACATGAAACCCGGGGATGAATCCCCGGGCTACCCTGACGACAATCCACGCCCCGGTTTCAGCGAAACCGGGCTACCCGACGCATTCACCGTTTCCGCTCATCCCAACCCGTTCAACGCCCTCACCACGATCACACTGAGCTTACCTCAACCGGGAGATGTGCGCGTGACCGTCTACAATGCTCTGGGCCAGGAGGTGGTACTCCTTAACGACACCCTTCTCCCTGCCGGTACCCATTCATTCACCCTGGACGCAACAAACATGGCCAGCGGACTGTACTTCGTCCGGGCGACGGTGTGGGACCGTCGACTTGAGGTGACAAGTCGGGCCACACATCGTGTGCAGAAAGTCTTACTTGTGAGATGATCCGCATGGATACAGGCCCGTGCTTGCTTGTCAAGCGCGGCCTATCCACGGGTTTTGACTAACGATGAGGGACGATGTCAGATATTGCGAAGCGACGCTTATCCGCGTTTGCAAGCAAACACGGGCCTGTTTTCTTCCTATAGCCTAAAGCCTTGTGTTGCTATAGCCCAACTCAAACTACGTCTTCTGCTCTTTCTTCTTGGCGGCGGGAAAGAGGATATTGTTGAGGATCAGGCGGTAACCCGGACTGTTAGGATATAGATGCAGATCCGTCGGCGGGTCCTGTATGCGGTGACGGTAATCCTCCGGATCATGTCCGCCGTAAAACGTCCATGTACCCTGCCCGCTGTTGCCGTGGATGTACTTCGCGATGCCTGCGCCTTCCATCCGACCCATGATTATCACATCAGCCTTAATGTATTGTTCATAATACGCCGTGGTCTGGCCCATGAATCCCTTGATCACGCTGGTATGGCATTGGGTCAGCATGGTCGGCACCGGGTCATGTTTGGCGCTGAACTCGAACAGGGTGAAGTAATCGCCACCGTCCCCACGGTTGCTACTCCCTGTCCTCGGCGTCGCATCGATGGTAGAGAATTCGTATTCGGAGGGGTTGAAGGAGAGCTGAAAATCCTTGAATGCCCAGGTGTTGTCGAAATTCAATTTGGCTTGCGCGTTCGGGTCTACCCCGTCTCGGTCAAACGGTGCCGGTACTATATCAATTCCCATCGCAGCCTGGGCTATATCGAAACTGTCGGTGGCTGAACACATGGCGAACAGAAAGCCACCATCGTCCACATATTCCCGCAAGTTGGCGACCACCGCCGCTTTGAGCTGAGACACTTTAGCGAACCCGAGACGGGACGCGCGTTCTTCCTGGGCGATCTGACGGGCCACATACCAGTCAGCATTTCGGTACACGCCCCAAAACTTCCCATATTGTCCGGTGAAATCCTCGTGGTGAAGGTGCAGCCAATCGTATTCCTTCAGCTTACCGCCGAGCACCTCAGTATCGTAGATTTTGTCATAGGGAATCTCGACATACTCCAGCACCAACGTAACAGCATCGTCCCAGGGTTCAATATCTGGCGGCTGATACACCGCGATTTTCGGTGCCTTTTCGAGTCGAACCCGTTCCATGTTCGACTCTTCGATCTCCTGGTAAATCATTGCAACTTGAGCGTCGCTGACACGTTCCGAACGCACACCCTTGATCCGGCACAGTCTTTCGATATCCGGGTGCATGTCTATCAGAAATGAACCGCCGCGATAATTCAACAACCACTCCGCCACCGCGCCTACCTTGATCGCGTTGTAAGTCACGCCATAAGCGCGCAGATGGTCAGTCTGGGTCAGATCCATGGGTATCAGCAGCTTTTCCGCGTGCAACGGTGCCGCGATCATCAACAGGATCAGTATGATAAGAGTTGGAGTGGAAATACGTGGTCGGGGCATCAAAGGTAAAACCTTTTCGTTTGAGAACAGCACTTTAGCAGGAATGAACCACTAATCAACTATATGCACCCGCAGAACGGCGTTGGAGTTCCGTGATTCCTGCTATCGGTTCTATTTCAGGTGGACGAGTCGAACCGTGGCAACTGGAGTTCCATCAGCCAATGCTGTCACGAAATACACACCGCTTGCCAAGTCCTCGCTGTTCACGATAAAGTGATGTTCGCCAGCCAACACTTTACGATCATTAAGAGCTATCACTTCTCGACCTAGAATGTCATGCATTGTCAGCCTGAGATGTACTGGTCGCCTGGTGTCGAATGTGATCATCGCACTGTTGTTGAACGGATTCGGGTAGACGTTTCTCAGTCGGTAATCCTGCGCCATAATGACGGGTGAATACTTGGCGACGTCATTTTGATTTAGATGTACGCGATAAAAATCAGAAATATGGTTGTCGGTACTCGTACTGAATCCTGCCAACATCATTTCCGAATCATTTATGGGAATCACGGCCCGGAATTCCTCCCACCCTTCCCCTCCCACGGTCCATTGTTCCTCCTGGTCTCCATTCATATCCGACCATTGCACCCAGCCGTCAGGTTGGCCGCCATCATATGCGAATCCAGCCAGCACTATTGATTCACCCTGAATCGCCATTGCCCGGGGTTCGGCGAAGTATCCATCCAGATACTCCTGCCGCCACACCACATTCCCTTCCAGGTCTATTTGCATCAGGAAGGGAGATGGCATCTCCAGTTCTGGATTACGAAATACCGTCCCTGCAACGAGAAAGCCGCCGTCAATGGCGAGTACAGCGTACGGAATGGTTGGATATTCTTCGACTTCGTAGATTTCGTGAAGCAGAGTGCCATCGGCTGATACATGTGCCAGGTAAAGGTCTTGATCTTCCGATTCCCAGGATTGAGTGTAACCTGCAAGGAGGAAACTACCATCTGCCGCCCGATCAGCACCCAGACACATTTCGTCCCGGTCACCGCCAAAATCACTGTGCCACAGTTCATTTCCATCGGAATCTATTCGCAGCATTCGAAAGTCTGATCGTTCGTTCTCAACTGGGCGGGTGAATCCAAGTAAGGTGGCACCGTCCGTATCGGCGAAGATGCGAATGACCATGTCATTGCCACTATCACCGTAATTGGCAGACCATTCCAGTTCACCTTCAGCGGTGATTTTGGCAACTATCATGTCATATGGCTGGTTTGCACCAGAACGAACTGCTCCCGCTACGAGGCAACCGCCATCGGGAGTGATAGATATGTCCCTTGGTTCGTCCCAGTTTGGGCTTCCCAGTGAAAGAGACCAGAGCGTATTATAATCATCCTGATGCAGTTTCTCGATATAGAAATCCTGCCAGCCCGTTCCATTCAATGGGGTTGTGCCAGCAAGAATTATGGAACCATCATCAAGTTTCCTCGCGGCAGTCAGCACATCATAGCTGTCAGAACCGTAGAGAACTTCCTCGAATGCTGGCTGGGCAGCGATGCCGGAAACCATCAGGAGGCATATAAGCAGTAATAGTATTTTCATCGGCCTTTCCTCAAGGTAAAACGTTCACCTCGGGTAACCACTGCGCGAGTTCATCAATTATTGACTGATATGCCGGATCGCCAGCGAGGTTAATGTGTTCGTCCGGATCAGTTTGGTGATCGTACAGTTCCTCTGAACCATCGACGTATCTGATGTAGCCGTAACGTTCATCCACAACAGCATGGCACTGGTAATCCGTGGTAATCAACGCAGGACGACCTGGATCAATCGTCGGGTCAAGCAGACGACTGGTAAGCGGCACACCTTCCGCGTCTTCGACGGGCGAAAGGCCACACAGATCGACCAATGTTGGATAGATATCCAGCAGTTCAGTCGGATGAGTGTGTACACCGCCTGGTTGAGTAATACCCGGCGCACGTATGATCAAAGGAACATGTGTATTCTCTTGCCAGAGTGCGAACTTTCGCCAGCGAAATTTCTCACCCAGGTGCAACCCATGATCGCTGGTGAAAATGACTATTGTTTCGTCGGTATATGGGCTGGCCTCAAGCGCATCCATAACCCGTCCAAACAGTGTGTCCGTGTAGTAGATGGCAGCTAAATAAGCTTGAACCGCCTTCCGCCATTGCTGTTGTTTGACCACAGTCTGATGGTAGACTGGGTTTAAGTAGCGATTCCTGGCGAACTCCGGGATATCATCCCATTCATCCTCAGGCACGTCTGGCAGTTCGATCGATTCGAGTGGAAACGGTTCGAAATAGCGACGTGGAATGTGCCACGCATCGTGGGTACTAGTGAATCCGATGGGGAGGAAAAATGGATCCGAGTGGGTTTCCTGCAGTTTCTGGATAGCCCAGTTGGCATATCTTCCGCTACGCATGTTATCATCGGGAACATCAACCGGAGCCCAGTCGAAGTACTTGTAATAATCTGTTGAGAACGGCTGCCCACTGATGGGGAAGTTGGGCGGTTTTGCGGCTGGGTTCATCGGGCAAAAATCATCCCAGATGTCGTTGTACGATGGATGGAAGAATTTTCCCGCACGGAATGTCAGATACCCATTCTGGGTGAAGTTTTCAGGCATCCAGAATGCGTCTGGCATTCGCAGTGGCCAATCCGGATTGTTGCTATATACACCTGTTGAAGATGGTCGACGGCTGGCAAACAGGCTACAGCGTGACGGAATGCACTCAGTGGCGTTGGCGTGAGCGTTAGTGAAATTGACTCCGCTGGCAGCGAACGCATCGATGTTCGGCGTTATTGCTTGAGGGTGACCCAGGCAGCCTACCCAGTCATTGAGGTCATCCATGAACACGAAAATCACGTTTGGATTGGTCGGCTGAGCACGTAGATAAGGACTTGTCAATGCGAGAGCGGCGGATCCACCGAGGGCGAGATTTACGAATTTACGTCGGTTCATCAATAACCCTCCTCTACTCTTCCGCTCCCGTCAGTGAGAGACCGGGGCGCCAACAAGATGAATAGCACGCTAATTCTCATTACCTGTTTCATTGCGCAATTATCCTCCTCCATGTGTGTAGACACGGTCCACATCTATGTTTCCCCCGGCAGCGAGGGTTCAATTTGCCGACTCCAAACTTCTAAAATTACAAAATCTACTAATTCATCCGCATTGAAATGTAATGCGATAGATAGTCAATTACTACAAGTATCTATTCTCTTCCAAAAAAAATCAGGCTCTCCAGAAGTGATCATTTCATAACGCGTGTCATGGTCAACGAGGTTCAGGGGATATAGACGGGTGCTGCCATTTTCCAAATGGAGGGTTTTGTCGGACTCTGGATCTTATCATTCTGATCATAATATTAATTCGAGTTTGTGTTGGTTTAATTGAGTTCTGCTTTTGAAAGTACGTTGTCTTACTTTGGTTTTGACATGAGCTTATTAACGGCAGATCAGATCACGCCCTTCATCATTGCGGGCGGAAAGAGTTCACGTTTCGGCAGTGACAAGCGACTGCTTGAAGTGCATGGGCGTCCTCTGCTGGCGAACCTGTCAGTGTTGGTCCGTGCCGCATTATACAAGAATCCGATCTTTGTTGGAGATAATCCGGTAGACATCGAGCTGCATGATTCACAGTGGATAGCAGATGCACAAAAGGGTGCTGGTCCATTGGGAGGATTGGTTAGCGCTCTACGTTACGCTCAGACTGATTGGGCTTTGATTCTGGCTGTAGATCTGCCTGGCCTGGCCCTGGCTGACCTCTGGGTGTTACTCACTGCGGAACCGGAAGATGCAGAGATGATCGGTCTCGGAATAGACGACAGACCCGAACAACTGATCGCCTTGTATCGCACCTCCACTCTTCCAATCTGGGAGAAGCAGCTTTCCAGCGGTGAGTATGCGCTACGTAGTGGACTTTCACAGCTTGTCACGAAGACTGTCCGCCCGGCATCTGGACGGCAAGCGTTGCTCAATCTGAATCGGCCTGAAGATTATCCACGGTTGCGTAAACGTGTACGAACCCCCGATCTGGATAGTCGATCAAGTATTCAGGAAAGCTGAAACGATTGAAACATGCCCCTGTGACCCGCGTCTTTTTGCGGTTCGCAGGGATTCGCCACTCTTAGACCTGATCTTGCGCCCTGAGAAAACTGACATGTATCTATGACTTGGGGATCAACCCTGTTATCGCCTGCGGCGGTAACAGGGGCATGTTCATACTCTCAGCGTCGGTAGCTCTCGATCCTTGTCGCTGAGCGAAATCTCGGAGTTATCAATCGGCCATTGTATTCCGATGGACGGATCATTCCAGATTATACCGCCCTCATCGGTTTGATTGTAGTATGCGCTACATTTGTATGAGAACAGACAACTCTCACTCAGAACCACAAAACCGTGCGCAAATCCTGGCGGTACCCAGAGCTGATTCTTCTGGTCGCTGTTCAGAGTTCTACCTACCCATTTCCCGAACGTCGCTGATCCTAGTCGGATATCAACCGCGACATCGAACGCTTCTCCCTGAATCACTCGAACCAATTTGCCCTGGGGTTGAGTTTTCTGGAAATGGAGACCTCGCAGCACCCCGCGCCGTGACCGGCTCTCGTTATCCTGGACAAACGGGAGGTTGATGCCCGCCTCGGCGTAACGTTCCTGTTGAAACGTTTCGAGGAAGTATCCACGTTGGTCGCCATACACATCCGGGATGATGTGGATTACATCGGGAATTTCTGTTGGTTCAAAAGTCATGATTGCTTCCATATGTGATGGGGACACCTTGCCCCATAAATCAAATTGTCCGAAATAGTACCACAAACGAATGGGGCAAGGTGTCCCCTTTATCGAGGTGTGCGCCAGTATAGAAAAATTCCGATGAAGAAGAAGAGGATGTTACCCATCCAGGATGCGATCCATGGATCCATCATTTCCCTGTAGCCTAAGACCTTTCCCATCTGCATGATACCGAAGAAAATGAAACTGATCAGCAGGCTGATCATGATGCCAAATATCACTCCGGACCGTCGTCTGACTGCGCTGATTGGAACCCCGAACAGGACAATTATCACACCAGCAAACGGTAACGCGACCTTGGAATAGATGTCCACTCGCCAACGTGTCGCGGTCCCCCCTGTACTCTCGATCCGTTCGGCGAACCGTATCAGTTGTTCCATGCTCATCTCTTCCGGTTCAACCTGAAGTTCGACCATATCGGAGGGGATAACATTTAGTTCAATGTCTCTATTTTCCATTCTGGTTACATTTTCACCGTCCGGGCCGAATTTCCTCACCACGACTTTGAAGAGTTCCCAGTGATTCTTTTTCCAGGACATCGATCGTGCGTTAATCCGGAGTTTGATCTCACCTGAGACGAACTCATACAGGTCAACTCCGTAGCCGGTTTCCGTGGTGGGTTGGTAGAGATCAAGGTGCAACACTCGTCCTGGTCTATCTTGCAGGTATACCTGGCCCTGGTCGGTGAGTTGCCAATCTTCTCCTCCTTTAACCTGTTGCCGCCATATCGCCAACCGTTCCCGGTTCATTTCGGGTACAATCGTCTCCCCCCACCAGAACATGAATGATGACAACAGCAGCGCTAAAGATGTCAGCAGCAGCAGGTGACGCATCAGGGGAATCCCGGAAGCTGTCATCGCCATCAGTTCGTTCTTGGTCGTGAGTCCACCGATGCAGAACATGGTGCCGAGCAGCATCGCCACAGGGTAAGTCTGATACACAATGAACGGGATATACAGCAGGTAATAACGTCCGATCTCTGACCAGGGAATGTTTTTATCGAGAAACTTGTCCAAGTTTTCAATTGGATCAACGATGAGGTACACCGCGAGTGATGCCAGGATCGCGAAGAAGAAAAAGGTGAGGAATCGTTTAGTGAGGTAACGGTCGAGGATATGCATCAACTATCCTCTTTCTGCTGGCGCGCCTGTTCTTCGGCTGCCATCTGATCAATTTGTTCCCCACTCAGGCTGGACCAGGAGTCTGGTACCCCATCCTCCTCGCGCTTCTTTTGCCAGGGGAATCGGTAGGTCTTGTGTGTTCTGGTTTCGAGATAGATCATGAACCAGCCCAAGGCACCCAGCAGGAAGTTCGGTGCCCACATCGACAACCAGGGAGCTAGAAGGCCACGATCGGCCATGTCCTCCCCCCCGATCAGGAATGTCCAGTACAGGAGGAAGAACACCACGCTCAGCGGGCCGGACACTCCCAGCCCACCGTGGGTCAACTTGATTCCCAGCGGCGCTCCGATCAGCACGAAGATTATCGCCGCGAAGCTAATAGACCATTTCTTATGATATTCAACGAGGTAACGGTTGATCTGACGTTCGTATCGATCTGGCTCAGTACGTGCGCGCAATTCGTTCACCCGCTCTGTCAACGCCGCCAGGCCCAGTTCTCGGTCGCCGCGATATCCTCCTTCTCGTCGTTGAAGCAATTGATCCGTGTCTTCTGTCCGGAATAATGCCTCGCCGAATTGCATGATCTGGTATTCTTCCGGATCATTGCGTTCGGTCTGATGAATCTCACCCTCATACAACTTAAGAAGGAACATTCCCAGGCTGTCAACATAGCTCATCTTGCCAGTTTCAGCCAGAATTGTTGTTGGTTGGTTTGGATTGGATTCATCGAAGATGGTCACATCGGTGAGCAACTCAGTCTCGGGATCTATCTCCCGGACGAGGAGTGTTTGCTTGGGAATTTCGCGAGTGAAAGTTCCTTCACGGATTACGACATTTGGCTGTTTCCGTTTGATGGATGTGGTGAGCAGCTTGTTGCGATAATTCATGTCAGGCAGGATCTGATCCTGGAAGTATAAGGAGAAAGCTCCGACGAGGACTCCTGCGATTAATACGGGTCGGATCATCCTGGTGATTCCGATCCCCGCCGCTTTCATGGCAACGATTTCATGATCACCGGCGAGCCGTCCGAACCCCATCAGACAGGCTACCAGCACACTCATGGGCACTGAGAGCGTAAGAATCCAGGCGAGATTGAGCCAGAAGAATTCCGCGATCAACATCGGCTCAAGGCCTTTGCCCACAATACGCCCCAGCATCTGTAACGCCAGGTTCAAAGTAAAGATGAACATGATCAGCGCGTTACTGATGAAGAATGGAGCGATGTGCTCGCGGACTATATATCTGTCGAGTGTTGTAAACATGCTATGAATTCGCGTTATTCTGTTTCAAGATAGCACACTGTAGAGGCGGTGTGTTTGTTGCGCAAGACTGGAGATGGGCTCTGTCAATTTCTCCCGAGCTCATGTTTTGCTTGCAGAATCGTCTTGTATGAGTTAAGTTTGAGTAGCCTAACTTTGATGAGAAAGCCCTATGTCACACCAAAATCCCCCAAGAATTTCATCATCGGCGGCGGAGTATCTGTTGACGCTCCATCGCCTCGAGTCCAGCCGTGAACGCATTGGCACCAGCCAATTGGCCAGGATGTTCAACGTTAAAGCGCCATCGGTAACCGGAATGCTGCATCGTCTTGGCGAACGTGGCTGGATACGTTACCGTCGGTATCGACCTCCTGAGCTTACGACTGAAGGTCGTCAGATCGCAGTATATCTGATACGCAGCCATCGCTTGCTTGAGACATTTCTCGTGAAATTCCTCGATTATTCGTTGGACGATGTCCATGAAGAGGTGCGAAAGCTCGAGCATTCGATCAGTGATGGTCTTCTGATGCGTATTGATCAGAAATTGGATCATCCGAGCTATGATCTGCGCGGTGATCCCATTCCAGGTATTAACGGCCAAATGCCTGATCATAAACTAATTCCGCTGACGCACCTGGAAGAAGGATCGACAGCCAAGATGGGCGGTTCTGATTCTCGCATCCGACACCTGATGACTGTCTTGAATAGTATCGGTGCAGATCCAGGATCTACTGTAACACGTTTGCCTGGCTCCACCAACAAGATGTTGGCAATCCGTATTGGACAACGCGAGGTGGAGATTGACGACGACCTGGCTCGCTTGATCTGGGTGAATCCCGGCTAGAACCCTCATCCGGGTATTGATTCCGGATTGTAATCCCCGTTATTGTCAGGACACATAAACGCCCGGGTAGTTTCACCCTGGCGTTTTTCTCATTTGAGTTGAGCAGTTGCAATAACACATCCTGTCGTCCTGTTGAAGTAGCGGAAGTCAGGTAATTGTGAGCCGATGAGTAATAGAATACACTCCTGATTTTGAGCTTGGGAATCCACTGGGAGGCGTGGGGCCAGTTAGCAACCTTTTATTCATTCACGCTTGCCGGGATGCCTGCTGGATTCGTATTCTCAGGCATCATGGTAACCGGAAGAGGCGGAGGTAGAAGGGATGAGCACGGACGGAGCACCAAAGGAGAAGATCGAATCTCTGAAGATCGTGTTTGCCGGAACGAATACAGCGGCGGCAAACCAGGCCTTTGAGATGCTTCACAAGCTGACACCTGAAAATTTCCGCAGCGATATAAATATTCAGATGAACGGCTCCGACACCATGAAACACATGTCTTTCAAGTGTGACGGGCTGACGGAAACCTCATTCAAGTTCCCGGTGACCGCTCATCTCTGGTGTGTGGACAGTGAGAATCCGTCGGATGATACCCTTGACAAGTTGATGCAGGATTGCCGTGGTCTGGGCTTCTTCATCACTGACGACTTGGAAATGGGAAAGATCGGGCTTGCCGATATGGACCGGGTTCTGCACCGTGTGGGGAGCGAGTTGAAAAAGACACCGATCCTTATTCTCCCACCGCCGGGAGATGCTGAATTCGAGCCGATGGCGAAAGCGTTGGACCGTCCGGTGCGAAACCTTTTCGATTCAGAACCTGATACAGGGTATCGCCTGTTCCTGGCATTTCGCATCCTGATCAATCGCAACTTGCCTGAGCAGCCTCCTCTCCCGATGGCGTATGGCGGCCAGTACAACTATCAGAGCAAACCTCCCCAGAGTTCTCTTCTCGGTGGAGATGATCCTATTGACGGTGGTGAAGATTTGTTCTTGCCGCCAGATGAGGCGATTTCCCGTGGCGCGAAGAAGTCGAAGGTGAAGTTTTCAGATGATGCACCCCAGGGTGAACGTCGCCGTGGATTATTTGGTCGTTTGATGGGTAAGAAGAAGGACAAATGACGTCTTAACTGGTTTGACTCTCCGAAGACTGGACTGGGAGCGTTTCCAAACCTAACTCCAGGGCTTGATACGTTTTCAGATACACTTCTGATTTGAGATGGGTGTTCGTCGCGCCAGCGACACAGTACTTTGTTGGGAGCACGCGATGTTAATCATTACACAAGTTTTCATTCCTACTAGTCTGGACGGCTGACCGCCGCTGGAAGCCACGGTTGCTCCCTCGTCGTGCGTCTCGACATTCCTGGACGCATGCACCCCCCTGGAGCTCGACAGTTTCGTCGAGATCTTCATCGAGTTTCCTGAATTTTCTTCAGCATTGAGTCGTCCTCACGACGCAACGTCAGATCTCACTGGTCTGCGTACTGCAATCAGTTTACGGACACCTTTTACTCGATGGACCGATGGAAAAATTACTCAAGCCGGAGAACATACAGCAGGAGAAGTACCGCACTGTCTGGCTGATCGCTTGGCCAGTTGTGGTTGGCATGATCTCGCAGACTCTTGTCGGGGTAGTAGATACCGCTATGGTTGGGCGTATGGGCGCCACTTCGCTGGCCGCAACCGGGCTCGGTGGCGTGGTTTCGTGGATGGTTATGGGTGGCGTTGGCGCACTTCACATAGGCGTTCAGGCAATCGTCTCGCGTCGATACGGTGAGAAGAACCTGCTCTACGCTGGTCGTGCCCTCGACAACGCTATTCTCATGGCACTGGTATTAGGTCTGGCGATGACTCTTTTTGCCCAATTTGGATTGCGGGCAGCCTTTCCTTTTTTCACGACCGATGCGGCCGTCGTTGAACTGGGCAAAGGATACATCTTTTATCGCCTGTTCGGTCTCTTGCCGTATCTGGTGATAATGGCACATCGCGGTTTCTTTGATGGTATTGGTCGAACTGAGTTTTCGATGCGGGCGATGCTCACTGTCAATGGTGTGAACATCATCTTCAATTACTTATTCATCTTCGGCAATTATGGATTCCCGGAAATGGGAGTTGAGGGCGCGGGACTGGCGAGCACAATTGGGACAGTCGTTGGGCTGATGGCTTTCTTGATCACCGGGGCAATGTTCAAGAGGCGGAATGAGTTTCAATACTATCGCCGGGCAAACATCAGCCGTGAAGTGATTGGCCGGATTGTAAAGTTGGCGCTGCCCTCGGGATTGCGAACATCGCTAAGCATGCTCGGTTTCACCATGTTCAGCACGATTGTGGCGCGAATCGGCACACACGAGATGGCTGCTACCAACATCATCATCAACGTCATGTCGATCTCGTTCCTGCCCGGAGTAGGGTTCGGAACAGCAGCCGCTACCTTGATGGGACGAAAGTTGGGCGAAAATAATCCGTCAATGGCGCAGACATATGGTTGGACTGCGGCACGGTTCGGCATGCTGATGATGGGGCTGATCGGAAGTATTTTCATAATCTTCCCGGCTGAATTGCTGCGTGTATTTACCGATGATCCGACAGTCATTCATCTCGGAATAGTTCCGTTACGAATGATGGGCCTGGTGCAGGCAGTTGATGCTATGGGCATTGTTTTCAGCGGCGCCTTTGAGGGTGTTGGTCTGAACAAGTATGTGATGATCACTGAGATTTCGGTCAACTGGGGCGTTTTCCTTCCATTGGCCTGGGTATTTGCCTATCCCTTTGGTTGGGGCTTGAACGGTGCCTGGTTGAGTTTGCTGGTATACATCGGGGTGCTGGCATTTCTCTATACCAGGAAGTTTGTCGGCGGAAGCTGGAAGGAAGCTGAGGTATAAGGGTCTGCAGCCGATATCTACCCATCAGCTAACGATTCAGAGATGGGCATCCTGCCTGGATATTTCCGGCTATCCAGTTGATTCAGCTGGGGTCACTTCATGCCCACGACATTCATGTCGTGGACTATCCGCACGATGAACATGCCCCTGTTACCGCCACAGGCGATAACAGGGTTTATCCACAAGCTATGAAGCGCATTACTGTTTTCTCAGGACTCAGGACTGAGGTTGGAGAATCCCTGCGAACCGCCCAAAAGACGGCGGGTCACAGGGGCATATCTCTGGCTGAGTCATCTGTATAACCGGATGGATGTTTCATCATATCTCCCAGAACAGAAACTGCCACGGATGAAAATCCGTGGCAGTTATGCTTGATGTCAGTAGCTGACATCTGGAAGCTAAATATGGTTCGGTAAACCCTTACTTCATGAGGGTTACCTTCTGAATCGCGTTCAACTCACCTGGAACCTGTGCCTGGATGAAATACAGGCCACTGGCGAGGTTAGCAGCATCAAACACGAAGTTGTGATGACCAGCGTTGAACTGACCGTTGGCCAATGTGGCAACCTGCTGACCCATTACGTTGAACACGGTCACTGTCAGGTCACTGGCGCTCGGAAGAGCGATGGCAACTGAGGTGGTCGGGTTGAACGGGTTCGGATAAGCAGTGGTCATCTCGAAGTCAGTCGGAAGAGCTACGACAGCAGCTTCGTCAGCAGCGATGAAGCTACCAGAGCTGATCCACTCTTCTGCGTTGAATTCGTAGTTGCCAGCAAACTCTGCGCTGCGATTAAACGCAACACCTGGGGTATAGAAATCATCCGGGTTGGTGATCACGTTACCCATGTCATCGCGCAACACGGTTTCCAGCACACCAATTTCGGTCACACCAGCTACGCGAGGAGCCGCAGTGTGTGTGCAGACGAGATCATCAAACCAAGTTTCGTTGGTGTATGCAGTAACAACGCCAGGATAACCCATTGTATGGGTTGCATCAGTGAAGCTACCCTGATAGTTGCCGTTGCAGGTGACATCGAAAGTTCCGGCTGAAGCATCAATCTGGAGAGTGTTGACAGC
>CAJVXH010000027.1 GCA_913009835.1 uncultured bacterium | reverse complement strand
AGGTGTGGTGTACAGATATCACGTATATCCCCCTGGCACGTGGCTTCGGGTACCTTGTGGCGATCATGGATTGGTACAGCCGAAAGGTGCTGTCGTGGCGTTTCAGCAACACCCTCGACACGCAGTTTTGCATCGATGCGTTGGACGAAGCCCTGGCGAAATACTGTCCACCAGCGATCTTCAACACCGACCAGGGCTCGCAGTTTACAAGTGAGGAGTTCACCTCGCGTCTGAAAACGGCGCACGTGAAAATCAGCATGGATGGCAAGGGACGTTGGCTGGACAACCGTTTCATCGAACGGCTGTGGCGATCACTGAAGTACGAGGATGTGTACCTGAATTGCTACGCGACGATGCGTGAGGCGGAGGCAGGAATCGGACGCTATCTTGCTTTCTACAACGGACGGCGTCCACATCAAGCGTTGAACAGCCGAACACCGGCCCAGGTCCACGACTTGAAAACGACACAAAAAGCAGCATGAAACGGGCGGGATTCATCACTTAAAATCTCAACTCATCTGTCCAACTGATGGGGTCCACCTCTTATATTTCTACTGATGATGGTATTAGCGTTATAGATATCTCAGATCCATCTGATCCAGTTGTAATACTGGAATATAATAATCAATATGTACACAGTAGTTCAGATATAATGGTAGTAAACAATTATGCGTATATGGGTGCAATGTGTGGTCTTCGTATATTTGATATGAGTAATCCAGATACTATCATTCCGATAGGATACTATAATAAACGCGATTATAGAGATGACATAGCAATGCAAGGAAATTATGCTTATGCAGTAGATGAAGATGCTGGATTAAGTATTATTGATATTAGCGACCTTGAAGAACCAGTCGAGACAGGTTTCTATTCATTTACAGGTGAGGCGCATGAAGTTGCTCTGTATGGTAATTATGCCTATTTAACAAGCAGAATACCTACTGTTCGAGTGTTGGACATCAGTGATCCATCATCACCGGTTGAAATTGGATCATATGATTGCGATATGATAGGGACAACGATACAAATAAACGGTAATAACGCTTATATTGATTGTAAACAAGCCGATTGGTCAACAACAAATCTTGTAATACTTGACATAAGTGATCCTGGCAATCCAATAGAGATAGCTCAATTACAAACTGCTAATAGGGGTAGAGATTTAGCAGTAAATGATAATTATGTTTATTTAGCATCAACCTACCCTGATGATGGAATATCAGTTATTGATATTAGCGATCCACAGAATCCATATGAATCATTATTCGTTGATACGCCTGACGGATGGGATGAAGTTATTCTTGAAGATCATTATTTATATTTGGGAAATTACAGTGGGATTATGGAAGTATATGATACAAATACATTACCATCAAATGAAATCGCCCGTTATGAATTAGAAGAAATATGGGATATGACTTATGAGGATGGAATGCTCTATATATCAAGCGGATATTATGGTTTACGTCTAATCAACGTTTATGAACCATGGGATCCCGAAGAAACAGGTTGGTACGAATTTACTTACGAGAAAACTTATGGCGTTAGTGCGAGTGGTTCAATTGCATGTGTGGGGTATGGTACATTCTTTCAAATATTTGATTGCAGTAATGGAACCCATAGTTCAGAAACATCTCTACAGCCGATCCCATCATCATTTTCATTAGGGCCAGCGTCTCCCAATCCATTCAACCCATCAACCACAATAACCATCAATCTGCCCGATGCGGCTGAGTTAAACGTGCATGTATTCAACATCACAGGTCAGCGGGTAGCAGAACTGGCGAACGGATCGTATTCCGCAGGAACACATCAGTTCACATTCGACGCGTCCGGCATGGCGAGCGGAATCTACTTCGTGAGGGCGACTGTTCCGGGGCAGCTTGACCAGACGCAGAAAGTCTTGTTGGTGAGATGAAAGCAGGTTTGAGCTGTGAGGTGTGAGGATGTTGAGTTTGCCCTGACTTGCTCGTCAAGTCGGGATGGCATGTGACCCAGACATTTATGTCTGGGGTCGTCCAATCGTTGAATCCTCAGTTCATCCCAGACATGAATGTCTGGGGCATGTAGCATCTACTCACCATACGCTTCTAAACACCCTCCATCAACGGCAACACAATAATCACCGCGACATACAGGAAGCCGAGCAGGAATACTGTAACGAGTGATCCAACCCAGACATAACCCCAGTAATCGTGCAGCTTTTCGTCGCTCATGTCAGCGCCCTTCCAGCGACGTAACAGCCACCCTCTTCCCAGCACAAACGGCACCGCCCACACGAAATATTCCGCCACAATCAGCAACATTCCGAGCGACATGACCCCACGGTCACGCATACTCCACAACCATTCCTCTTGCGGGAATAACGTCAGCCGGAAGATCATCACCAGCACGAATAGCACCCCAGCGTTGACCATAGCCCAGCTCCAGAAACGTTCCTTCGCGGGCATCTCCGGTAAAATTCCACGTGTGAAATAACTGTCAACGAGTGACTGAATCAGCCAGGTGACAATCAGCCACGAGATGGCTAGAACTATCGGGATTTCACCGGGCATTTTGAGTCCTGAGTCCTGAGTCTGGAGGATGAGGCTTCGCTTATACATACGACCGCCGACAACAAGGCAGGTTACTCGGTGGCCCGGGCTACACAATGAGCTGACTCTACATGCAGGTCGCGCAAGCGTTTTTGCGCGCGACATGAAAGGGCTCACCAGTCCCCCGGTTTCACGAAACCGGGCTACACTCCACCTCGTTTCAACGGCATCGTCATACACCGCGCCCCGCCCCGTCCACGCACCAACTCACCACCCTGGAAAGTCGTCACCTCGACCATCACATCTTCCAACCCACGGATGGTGCGAGCGTTCCGGGCGTAAGTGATAACATGCCCCGGCTTCAACGCAAAAGTGTTCGCGCCATCATTCCACTGTTCACGCAGCGCCTCCAGGATGTGCTCCTCGATGCTGTCGTAATGTTCCGCGTTTCCCCCGACTGGGACCGCGATCTCACGGATGATCAAATCGAGATCCACCATCCCCTGTATCGCGTTGGCGTAATGTTCACGGCGTCCATCTTTGAACAACACATCCAGATTCGGGCAATCATCGTAAACATCCTCGCTCGGACCGGCATAGGTCGCCCCCAGACGTTCCACCTGTTCACGTACTTCTCCCACCACCTGCTGATAAAAATGACGATCTTCCCAGATATACGGCAAGGTTACGATCTGCTGCCGATCAACGAAGGTCAGCAAGGTGTCGAGGTGCATGTACTCATGACGCTTCGGGATGTGAACCTTCAGCACCCGCTCAATAGTCGTATTATCAAACAGATATTCGGCCAACATCTCCGCGCCGCGATCGTTGGTGCGCTCGGATATGCCGACCATTACCGTCCTGTCGTCCGGGATCAGAACATCGCCGCCCTCGATGGTAGCGTCCGCATCGTTGAGAATGCCATCATAGATGGTCACTCCCTCAAACACCGGGTGACGGCGCGCCACCTCACGCATCAAATACGCTTCACGTTTACGGATCGGCATCTTCGGCGACGAGATGATCAGCTTGTCGGTGAGAAAAAACGCCGGGTCACGCATGAAATACAGGTTGACCGTCGGCTCGAGCAGCACCTTTTCGCCGAAACGGTAATGTTCAGGATAGCCGATCACCAGGTGTGTCGGCTGAATCTCACGGGCCGATACATTTGATGGCAATCCGTTCGGGGTGACGGCTTGTACGATCTCCTCATGCTGCAATGGATCAGCACAAACATCCTTCAGCAGGTCGAGGAAATACAAGACCTCCACCCCCGCCTGACGCATCTTCTGCACAAATCCCTTGTGCTCAGGACGCGCGGTTTCGATGTCGAGGATGTCGTCGCAGAGCATCGCCTCACGGTTCCAGGGGATCATCCGACGGTGCTCCCAACCGGGCTGATGCACCAGCACCTTTTCCAACCGACCGACTTCGCTGTAGACGCCAAGCTCGGTTGCAGACGCAGCGGACTGCGGGCTACGGGCTGTGGATTGAGTAGACATGGTTGTATCTCAGTTGTGAGCTAGTGAGTTATGAGCTGGTGAGCTGTGAGAAAAAGATAAAACAAACATCATTTGTCAAGGAGTGGCGGTCTATGACTCTGAGTTTGATGCCCGAGCAGACTTGTCGGCACGTAATATAAGTTGTTTCAGCAATGGTGGTGTCATGCCCACGACATTCATGTCGTGGATTGACCGAGAGATGAACATGCCCCTGTTACGACCGAAGGTCATAACAGGGTTGATCCGCAACCTCACTAAGATGAATTTATTTTCTCAGGACTCAGGACTCAGGACTCAGGACTCAGACTGGTGAATCCCTGCGAACCGCCAAAAAGACGGCGGGTCACAGGGGCATATCAGCCGGTCACCTACACCTTCTTCCCTCGCCGACGATACCGATCTCCCGGCAGGCGCTGCACCAACCCTTTCAATTCGAGCATCAGCAGCATCGCGCCCAGACGGCTGGTATCTATCTTCAGCTTTTCACCCAGCTTGTCGGCATGGGTGCCCTCGACCGCATCCAACATCTCCACAATCCGGCGCTCTTCAACTGGGAGGTCGTCAGGGAGATCGTCGAACGAGAACGATTCCTGTTCGGCGAGATACTTCTCCAATTGCAACGGGCCGGACAGATCCTCGAGCAAATCGCCAGCGTGACGGATGAACCCGGCTCCACTGCGCAACAGCCAGTTCACACCGTCATGACCCTTCGACAGTGGATGACCCGGCACCGCGAAAATGGGACGGTTTTCATCGAGTGCATATCGGGCCGTGATCAGCGAACCGCTGCGAGATCCTGCCTCCACGACTACAACCGCCGCACTTAAACCAGTAATTATCCGGTTTCGCATCGGAAAGTGAGCGGCTTCCGGCCCGGCGCCGATGAAGAATTCACTGACCACAGTCCCATGACGCACGATCTCGGCGTGCAATTTCCGATGCCGCTTGGGGTAAACCTGATCCACACCGCAGCCGAGCACAGCGACTGTCCCGCCACCCTCCTGCAACGCGCCCCGGTGAGCGGCACCGTCAATACCCAGCGCCATACCGCTGACTACAACCACAGCCGCCTTACACAGACCCGCACCGATCTGATGCGCGATCTCCACCCCGGCCTCGGTCGCATTGCGGCTGCCGACAACCGCGACCGCGCGTCCATCGGTCGGCAATGCTTCACCCAGCACAAACAACGCCGCCGGGGGATTGTCGATCTGACGAAGGAGTTCGGGGTACTCGTCATCATCGGGAAGGAGCAGACGAGCGCCTAGCTTCTCAGCCTTCTCCAACTGCTGCTCGCCGAAATGGTCGCCATCAGCTTCACGCAAGCTGCGAACCGTGTCAGGAGTCAGCCCGCCAACCCGTTCGAGGGTGCCACCATTGGCGGATAACACCATCTCAGCGCTGCCGAAAATTCCGATCAACTTGCGGACAGTCACCGCGCCCACATCAGACGCACGCAGGAGGGTTAATGTCGCGGCGCGTTCGGTCATTGAGGAGGCTGTGTTTGACTTGTCGCTCATTTTCGATGCGTCATCTTGAACGTTTTTGTGAAAGATCTCGCAGTTTAAGACAAAAAGAGAGATTCTTCACAAAAACGTTCAGCGAATGACACCCTTTTAATCCTCGTCCGGATCATTCTTGGGATCATCCTCAAAAGCCCATTCCCACTCGGCCTTGTCCTCATCAGTGTGGTCATCGTCTTTGGCAAGCTGATCGTCCGGCAATCGCCACTGCACCGGAGGTGCTGGCGTCGTCTTGACCAATTCATACAGCTCCCGTACCACCTTATCGACATTCTCACGGGTGGCACCGCTGATTCGGATATCTTCCACGTCCCACAATTCCCCGCCGAGATCATTCTTGGTGCGAATGATGATCCGGGGACGGTTCATCAAATCGGCGTTGAACTCCTCCAGTTCCTTGAGTAAAACACGCAAGGTCTCGTCGGGGTTCTCGTCCAGTGACTCGATGAGGATGGCCAGCACACGAGTGCGTTCCACATGGCTGAGGAACTGATGCCCCAGACCCTTGCCCTCAGCCGCCCCTTCGATGAGGCCGGGGATGTCCGCCACCACGAACGATTCATAATCGCCAACCTTGACTATCCCCAGGTGGGGAGTGAGGGTGGTGAAGGGATATGCTGCTACCTCGGGACGAGCGGCGCTGATGACAGAGAGGAGTGTTGATTTACCGGCATTGGGGAGACCCACAAGCCCAACATCCGCGAGCAATTTCAGCTCAAGACGCAGGCGCATCTGCTGGCCGGGCTTGCCTTCAGTAGCCTTGCGGGGAGTTCGATTGGTCGGAGTGGCGAAATGTTGATTGCCCTTGCCGCCACGTCCCCCGCCAGCGATGGCCAGCTCTTGCTTGTCTTCTGTGAGATCTCCGATCAACTCGCCGGAAGTAGCATCGAAGATAACAGTGCCCGGAGGGATACGGATATACACATTCTTCCCGCCCCGCCCGGACATTTGTTTGCCCTTACCGTGACGACCATTATCAGCCTTGATACTCTGCCGATAGCGAAGATCGAGTAACGTTCCCAGCTCAGCGTCCACCCGAAGAATTACTGATCCGCCACGGCCACCATCACCGCCATCCGGACCACCCTTCGGCATGAATTTCTCTCGCCTGAACGAAACGATACCATCACCGCCTCGTCCGGCCTTGATTTCGATTTCTATGCGATCAATAAACATCCGGGCAAGGTAGCGGAGAGTGACTTGAGAAACAAACGTTCAGGATGAGACACTCTTACTGTTTGGTAATCACAGTTCTTGTGAGATATGCCCCTGTTACCACCGCAGGTGATAACAGGGTTGATCTACAAGTTGTGAGTTTTCTGTCAGGATTCTCGCTAGCTCAGGACGACCGTTGGATCAACCCTGCGAACCGCCAAAAAGACGGCGGGTCACAGGGGCATGTTGCAATCGACGTGAAAGGGTCCACCGTCATTTACTTCAACCCCAGAGCCGACAGCTTCTTGTGCAGGTGAGTGCGTTCCAGACCAATTCGACGCGCGGCCTCGCTGACATTGCCGCCAGTCGCTTCGAGTACCGCTTCCAGGTAGCGACGCTCTGCCTCCGCACGTACCTCGCTCAATGGCGTCCCAATCGGCGGAATATCTACGCCAGCACCTGACTGACCGCTGCTTGCGACACTACCTGACACTCCCGAACCTGAAACACCTGAACCCGACAGGCCCGAACTCGACAGGCCCGAACTCGACAGGCCCGAACTCGACAGGCCCGAACTCGACAGGCTCGAACTCGACAGGCCCGAACTCGACAGGCCCGAACTCGACAGGCCCGTGCTTGCTCGCAAGCGCGGATGACTTCCCGATGAAATCTCCGGCGGCAGATCATCCGGTTCAATGGTCTCACCTTGCGCCAGAATCACCACACGTTCCATCACATTCTGCAACTCACGGACGTTTCCCGGCCATTTGTATTGGTCCAGCGTCTGACGCGCTGCGGTTGACAGCACACGTTTCGGCAGACCAGTCTGATGGAATTCTTCGAGGAAATGGTCGGCGAGGACAGCGACATCCCCTTCACGTTCACACAACGGCGGCAGCTTCAGCACCAGAACCGCCAACCGGTAATACAAATCCTGACGGAATCGTCCCTCCGCGATCTCGGTTTCCAGGTCACGGTGGGTTGCGGCAATGACCCGAACATTGACCTTCTCAGTCTTCGTTGACCCCACCGCCTCAAATTCGCCTTCCTGTAGCACACGCAACACCTTCGCCTGCGCCTCCAAACCCATGTCCGCGATTTCGTCGAGGAACAGGGTGCCGGTGTGAGCTTGCTTGAAAGTGCCGATCTTGTCCTTCAACGCACCAGTGAACGCGCCTTTCACATGTCCGAACAACACCGATTCGACCAGCTCTTTCGGGATCGCTGCGCAATTGACCTTGACCATCGGTTTGCTGGCACGTTTCGAGCCCTCGTGAATAGCCCGCGCGACCAGCTCCTTGCCGGTGCCTGACTCGCCGAGCACCAGAACACGTCCGTCAGTCGGTGCGACACGTTCTATCCAGTCCCGCACCTCTGCCATCTGGGGACTGTTACCGACAATCGCACCGTCACCGGATAGTTTCGCCACCTTTTTACGCAGACGTCTGGCCTCCAACGCGTTGCGCAAAGTGTCCAGAACCCGTTTACGCTCGAGCGGTTTCTCGAGGAAATCAAAGGCGCCCCGTTTGACTGCGTCCACGGCGTCGGTCATGGTGCCATGCCCGCTGATCATCACCACCGGCACCCGGGGATGATCGGTTTTGATCTGCTCGAGCAATGAGAGGTCGGTCACGTCGGGCAGTTTGAGATCGAGCAGGATGGCATCAGGTTCATTCCTGGCCAAAACCGTCCGCGCCTCTCGTGCCGATCCAGCTTCGAGGATGTTGTACCCATCCGACTCAAGCACCATCGCGAGTGTTCTGCGGATGTTCTTTTCGTCGTCTATTATCAGGATGGTGAACTTGTCGGTGCTCATCAGTGTCCTCTTTCTTGTCTTTCAACAAGGTTAAGCATTGTTACATGGTTATTGCGAGCTCCTCCACTTGATTGCACTGATTGTAACCGAGCCCATAATATAGGGACAGACCCCTATTAATCGTGACAAAAGGTGCAATTAATAGGCGTCTGTCCCTAATTATTAATTATTCCCTATTGAATGATAACTGCGAGATCCTTCTCTGACGACTTGAAACTAACCAAGTCGCCCGTCAGGATGACATGATGCAGCATTGACGAGAGAAGGCGAACCCCGAGAGCGGAGCGCCCGAATGAGAAGGATTTGGTGAGGCTCACCATTTGCGTACGCGAGGCTACGGCTTATCTTCTATGTCCATTGTGACGGATCGCGCAAGCGAGACCGTTCACAGAGTGATTTCACCTTCAGGAACACGATTACTACATACCATAGACCAGAGCCTTAGGAGAATCCATGAGCGTCGGGATTGTCGGTTGGGGATGCAAACTCCCAAAGAACCGTATCAAGCTGGAGACCATTGCTGAAGTGTGGGGGGCGGACGCTCCCAGTTACAAGAAAGGTCTGCTACTCTACGAAAAAAGTGTGCCAGGACCGGATGAAGACGTTATCACCCTGTCGGTCACTGCAGCCCGTCGCGCGTTGGATCGTGCCGGTATTGACCCGCTGAAGATCGGCGCGCTGTACATCGGATCGGAATCCCATCCGTACGCTGTGAAGCCATCAGGCACGACAGTAGCCGAAGCAATCGGTTGCGGCCATGATGTCCACTGCGCAGACTTTGAATTCGCCTGCAAGGCAGGTTCGCAGGCGATGTACGTCGCAGCCAGCCTCGTCAAAGCTGGCGAGATGGATTACGCTGTCGGCATCGGAGCGGACACCTCCCAGGGTGCTCCCGGCGACGCACTCGAGTATTCCGCCTCCGCGGGCGCGGCCGCTTTTATCATGGGCAAGAAGGATGTCGTCGCGACGGTAGACTACACCCACTCATGGATGAGTGATACCCCGGACTTCTGGCGTCGTGAGTACGAACACTACCCGCAACACGCGGGACGTTTCACCGGCGAACCGGCTTTCTTCCGCACGACCATGGGCTGTGCGAACGCGCTGCTGGAAAAATCTGGCATGAAACCGGAAGACTTCGACTACTGCGTTTTCCATCAGCCGAACGGGAAGTTCCCGCAACGTGCGGCGAAAATGCTCGGCTTCGACACCAAGGCTGATAGTTTCCTCACCGGCTGGCTGACACCGTGGTTGGGCAACACCTATTCAGGCGCGAGCCCGATAGGTCTGAGCGCGATTCTCGATGTCGCCAAGCCTGGAAACAAGATCTTCATGGTCAGCTACGGCTCCGGCGCAGGTTCGGATGGATTCATCTTCACCGTCACCGACAAAGTCACCGAGCTGCAAAACAAGGCACCGTTGACACGTCCGCAATTGGATGAGGACAAACGTTACCTGAGCTACGGTCAGTACGCCAAGTACCGTCACAAGATTCTGCGGAACAGTTAGACATGATGGTATGGCTGATAATTATCGCTTTCGCGGTGCTCGTACCCTTAAGCGTTATGAATGCCATGGACGGTGCTAACAACACGGCTTCATCAGTTCCAGCGATTATTGGACTGGCCATATTTTTTGTGATTGGTATGATTTATCGCTTAGGTCTGGTACGCAGCCTGATACCAATGAAGTATCTGCTACCAGCAATAGGAGTCATAATTCTGATTGTTGTGGCTTATCGGATCTACCGACGGATGACTCAGCCTGACAAGGAATAGATCTGGATCTGACAACGGCTGAATGGCTGTGGAAGCTGCTATTTGATGGATGACGCGCTTTGAGCTGATCATGTTGGCATGGAGGACTGAGAAATGAACTTCGACCTGATATTGCTCGGGTTGTTCGTTCTTGGAATTCTGATTGCGCTTGACATGCTCGTGTTTAACCTTGTGATTAGACCAGATGCCACCATCGGCGAACAGTTCCGGGTGCTGCTCTATGTGTCACTTGCGGCGATTGCGCTGGATTTGGCATTGCGATACATCTTTGGCGTTCCGCTAGTGATGAGCAGGCTCATCATTTACGGTGTCGCTGGGCTGATTCTGGCGGATAAAAGTGTACGGAGAAAGACATGAAAAAGATATGGTGGATCATTGCCGCCATTGCGATGATCGGAATAGCCTATAAATGCAGGAAGTTTTGCCCGATTAGCTGTTCCAAGTTCATGAATCAGATTTGATCTGATTGAACGGCTGTCGCCGTCGTTGATGAATCGTTGAGAGAGAGGTTCCCATGCCCGATTCGCGGAATCAAATTCCACCGCTAATCGCGTGGTGTTCGCAGGTGGTGAAGAAGATGAACGGTCGTTCCGAGCGATTCTTCATCCTGAGCATGGCACGGGAAGAACAGGAAGTCTTCAGCTTCCATATCAGTGAGACGGAAGCCCGTGAGAGTTACAACATAGATTTCAACAGCGACGAACGTATTTGCAATCAACTCGCCGTGGCGTTGTACAACGGCTGGTTCGATGAAGTGAAACGTAAGTACGGATGAGCTGTATCATGGCAGCGTGGAAGTGGAAGCGATGCGGCAGCTGGTTGTTGAGATGGCGCAAGGATTGCCGGTCTGGCTGAAGATATTGCGATACGTGAACCTGATTGCGTTCTTGTCGCTTGCATGGTGGATCTGGCGCAGCAGCGCGCTCGGGCATGTTGGATTGAACGTTGCGATCTTTATCGGCGGCTTGATCGTTATCACGTGGATCAACATAGAGATATGGGTATTTGCAGGTCGGCTCGACATTATCGGGCTGCTGCCATTCCTGCCGCTGGTGTATGTTGGCGGGAAGACAATATCCGACAGGATGACTTGATTAGGATGATGTGATACAATGACTGGCGAACAATTGAATTCCTCAACAAAGTACCTACTGTACGCACTCGGGATGCGAGCTTCAGATTTCGTTCCGTTGCAGCAGGAGGCGCAACACCTTTTTCAAAAATACATTACTCGATCTCTGAAGCCAGGAGATCGTACACGTCAACGGATGACAACCGAGTGGAAGCACCTCCATCCCCTGGTTGACCAGAACATCTCTTTGAACAATTTACAATGCCTGCAGTTCGGAGCAGGTTATGATTTGCTGGGACCGATCGCTTTCTACATGTTCGGCATTGACAATCAGACTGTGTTGGATCTACGCAGCCTGATCCGTTTTGAAGTTGTGAATAACCTCGTCCGTGCCCTTCACGAGTGGCGGCACGACTTGGAAGAACAATTTCAGCATCCAATGCGTGACCCCGGTTCTACAGAGGTTAGGAACACTAACGATCTGCTGGAACGTTTTGGGATTGATTATCGCGCTCCCTCAGACGCCCGGGACACGCAATTGCCTGAAGGGTCGTTCGATTTCATCAGCACAACCAGTACATTGGAGCATATTCCAGACCAGGATCTTAAGCTCGTGCTGAAAGAAGCATATCGGCTACTCCGCCCCGGGGCGTATTCGAGTCACATCTGGGACATGACTGACCACTATCAACACAAAATCAATTCGGTAAGCCAGTTTCATTTTCTGCATTTTCAGTCCGGCGTGTGGGATCGATTCCTGAACTGCCGTTACATCTATCAAAATCGGATGCGAAATCCGGAGTATCTGGCGATTCTGAAGGATGTTGGATATGAAATCGTCGAAGAAGAGAATCAGCTTGCAGGAGCAGAAGAAATTGAGAAGCTGAAGCGGTTGAGGATTGCGGAAAATTTCAGTCACTTGCCACTGGATGTACTGTCAATACGAAACACCAGAGCCCTCGTACGCAAGCCTGGTGGTTGACATTGTGACAGATCCAGTTCTTTAACATCAGGCGCCCCGGGAAGTCTTAACCCGGTGTCCAAGCCATGCCAGTAATCGCAGTATTGATCACCTGACAACGAACAACATAAAACATATACGGGATTTTCCAACGAAGGGGAATGACGATGCGGGATGTGGCAGTCATCGGCATCGGGATGACAAAGTTTGGTGAACTGTGGGAACGCAGTTACCGCGATCTATTCGTGGAAGCCGCAAAAGGCGCCATGAAAGATTCCGGCGTTGACAACCTCGATAGCATGTACATCGGTTGCATGTCCGGCGGGTTGTTCGTCGGCCAGGAACACATCGGCAGCCTTCTAGCGGACTACCTCGGCGTAACCCCGATTCCGGCGATACGCGTCGAATCAGCTTGCGCATCTGGTGGTGCAGCCTTCCGCACGGCCTGGATCGAAGTAGCCTCCGGATTGAGCGACATAGTGCTCGCGGGCGGCGTGGAAAAAATGACAGACGTGGATGGCGGCCTGGCAACATACGCCCTCGCCACCGCTGCGGACGCCGAGTACGAAGGCTTCCACGGCGCAACTTTCCCCGGCCTGTACGCGATGCTCGCGCACGCACACATGCACAAGTACGGGACCACGTCGGAAATGATGGCCCATGTCGCGGTCAAGAATCACGACAACGGTTCATTGAACCCGAACGCCCAGTTCCCGATCAAGCTGACCGTGGAAGGCGTGCTCAACAGCACCATGGTCGCCGACCCGCTGCACATTCTCGACTGCAGCCCAGTCACCGATGGCGCGGCAGCAGTGATCCTCGCCCCGCTGGAGCTCGCCAAGAGCATGGGTCTGCCGATTATCAAGGTGCTCAGCGTGGGCATGGCAACCGACACCCTCGCGTTGCATTCACGCAAGGAGATCACCCATCTCGCCTCGGTCGCAACAGCGACCAAACGGGCTCTCGACCTCGCCGGAATGACCATCGGCGACATGGACTTCGCTGAAGTGCACGATTGCTTCACCATCGCCGAAATCTGCGTGCTGGAAGCTATGGGCGTGTATGAGCCAGGCCAGGCCGGCCCGGCATCAATGGCTGGCGAGACCGCACGTGACGGCAAGTTCCCGGTCAACCCATCTGGCGGCCTGAAGTCCAAGGGTCACCCGGTCGGTGCAACTGGTATTGCGCAGATCGTGGAAATCGTCAAGCAGCTCCGTGGCACCGCTGAGAACGGTCGCCAGTTGGCAAAAGCCAACCGTGCCATCGCGCAGAATATGGGTGGCTCCGGCGGCAGCAGCGTGGTGACGATTCTCGAGAAGGGATGATGCTTCTCGAGGCGTGATGATGTTTGCCCCGAGTGTGCTCCCAAGTCGGGATGTAGCCCGGGTTCGTGAACCCGGGGATATACGTCATCCAGAGCGAACAGGAATCATCCTGAACGTTTTTGTGAAGAATCTCGTGTTACATCAGAACGTCGTCATTCTGAACGTTTTTGTGAAGAATCTCGTGTTACATCAGAACGTCGTCATTCTGAACGTTTTTGTGAAGAATCTCGCAGTTGATTTTCAATCGTAAGGAGATATAGAGATGGCCCAGACACTAACCGGACGCATGTGGCGTGAACAGCCGCAACGTTACCGCATGATGGCCAGCAAAGACACCGACACCGGGAAGGTCTACTTCCCGCCACGTCTGGTCGCGCCAGGCAACCTGGACGCGAAATTTGAAGAAGTTCAACTGTCCGGCACCGCCAAGGTGGTGACTTACACCATCATCCGTGTCGCACCAACCCCGTATGGCGACCTCGCACCGTACGCACTCGCGGTTGTCGAAACCGAAGAGGGATGCCGTCTGACCTGTCAACTCACCGACCTCGACGTCGATGATGTGAAGATAGGGATGGCTGTACGCTTCGAGTTCCGCAAGCTGTACGACGATAACGATGCCAGCATCATCTATTACGGGTATAAGGCTGTGCAGGCTTAACTAAGTGATGGACATGCCCCTGTTACCGCCGCAGGCGATAACAGGGTTGATCCGCAAGTTATATAAGTCGCGGGTCTAATTTTCTAAGGACTGCAGTTGGATAATCCCTGCGAACCGCCAAAAAGACGGCGGGTCACAGGGGCATATCTGAAATCGTGAACAGCATCACCCCCGGTGCATCCGCATCGGGGGTTCGCGTTTTTTGTACTCTAATGTTGACTCCCCTGCCTCCGAGACCTACATGTAACCTTCTGCCATGGACGAGCGTCTTGTAGGTACGGAACACTGGGTGCTGCGTAACGTCTGAAATCCTACACCAGGAGATACGACGATGCGTACACAGAAGACAGTAGTGCTGGCCATAATGGCCGTGTTGATTGTAGCGATGGCTTCGCCAGCCTTGGCGAACCAACCTATCCCGATGGAACGTCAGCAGTATTTCATCGGCGATCCGATCGAGCAGCTTGGCCCGGATCCCCTCCCAGTATTTGATGCGTTGATTGGCATTTGCCTGCCATACTACCCGTTCATCAACCTCCCAGACATGCCTGAACCGGTTATTGATGAGGTACCGTTCCCGATTCTCGAGCCAACCCTTTCACGGGATGAGCAGAGTGTTAAAATGGCACGCTAGTCAGGCTCGCATGGGCTGACCAAGTGACTGCCGATTGAGACATTTTACCTACGCATCAACTATGAGAGTGACGAGTACAGCGTTGAAAAACGTGTTTTCCTATGAGCCCAGGCTCATATCCCTACACGAGAAATGGGGCACCGAAAGGTGTCCCATTCTCATGGCAGGCAACAGACTACTGCCTACTGACTACTGCCTACAGCATAACATGAAAACCTAAAACACCGCAGCCCGCAGCCTCCTTAGTGAAACCTGATCACCAAATAATCAGTCTCTCACATTAGATCGACTACCACTGTAAACCTTCCGAACAGGTATGAAATATCCTTACCTAAAGGATGTGTTTCACTGGTCCATGCCAGATTCAGCAATACATCGTTCATTAGTTCACAGGGAGTTCTTCCGATGGCGAACGAACTTGAAGATCAGAAGGTACCATCGACGTCCGAAACTTCGTATCCAGACCCTGCTTCTGACGATTCACAGGGTGATGCAGTTACCAATCGGCTTCAGCGAGTTTTCGCGGTAATCATGTCACCGACTGATGCCATGCGCGGTGTCCAAATCAACGGTGGCTGGATACATCCGCTCTGGATATTCCTGCTGTGTACTGCCATTTACGTGATCGCTGCAGGTCCGTATATGGCCGAAATGCAGGAGGATCAGGTCCGGAACCAGATGCAGGAGCGAGTCGTCGAGGGCCAGATGAGCCAGGCCGATGCAGACAGGGCTGTCGAAATGTCTTCACGGTTCCAAGAAGGAGCGATTGGTACGGTGTTCATGGGGATCGGAACGGTAGTAGCTATTTTCGTTTCCTCACTGATTGCAGCCGCACTCCTGCTGTTGATTGGAAATGTCATTCATAACGGAAGCGAAAAGTTCGCGAAATACTGGTCGCTGATCTGGTATGCCGGGGTGTTGTCATCTGCAAACCTGCTGATCATGGGTATTCTGATCAGAGTCACGCAAGATCCCAACGGTGGCCACCTTGGCCTGGCCATACTCACCAAGGGCAACCCGCTGGAACCATTGCATCAGGTCGCATCATTGGTAAATATCTTCTCAGTGTGGGAAGTGTTCGTCGTCGGGATAGGTTTGAGCATTTTCGCGAAAATCAGCCGAGGACTCGGAATTGTCTGGGCGTTTATCGTCATTCTGGTTCTCCCAGCACTCATTATTTTCGGTATCGGATCAATTTCTGGAACTTTTGGTGGATGATTTATTATATCTGAAATGCAGCTCTAAGCAACGGATGTGGTCGGGTGGAGCGGTTGCAAATTCTTGTAATAAGAACTAGTTACCAAATTTTGAGAGATTATTCACTTGAAAACGACCTTCCCCGCTGTAACCAAGCGGGGAAGGCGTTGTCCAACCCTAAGAGAGGGTCCGGCGCGCTCCACCGGTGTAACTCAAACCCGCCTTCGTCCGTCAACTGGATGTGAAAACGCTTCTCGAGGAGGACCAATCATCATGCCGCGCAGGCAACTCATGCGTTCAGTAGCTTTCATAGCAATCATGCTAACGATTCTGGCAACGTCCTCAGTTACTGAGGCCGCCGGAGAGAGCTACACACCACCACTGCTGATCTCAGATCGTCCGATAACTGTATCACGATTGATCGATATGGCACGGGAGTCTCGTGCACCCTATCGACAGTCCCTCGCAGACGAGGATCTAATCGGAATATTGAGAGCAGGAGCAGTTGGTCAGTTCCTTCCATCATTGTCCGCCGGTGGATCGTGGTCGAATTCGGATTCGCAACAGGAATCGATCTACGTCGATGGAATCCCGATTTCTCAGGGCGGAACTTTCGTCAACAGTTCGAGCAGATGGTATCTGTCAGCTAATGAAACCCTGTTTTCCGGGCTATCACGTTACTACGGATATCGTCAGGCCGAACTACAAGTTCAGAACATGCTACTAGCCACCGAAAGAGCATATGATGTGCTGGTAAGCGATGTGAAATCCGCAGTTTACATCGTGCTCGCTGCTGAACGTGCCCTGGAAGTCGAAGGGGAAATTCTGAATCAGCGAAACGAGGTTCTGCGGCTCGCAACCACTCGCTATGAAACTGGCGATGTAATTCAGATTGATGTCATGCAGGCCGAAATCGACGTTGGTATCCAGAAAAACGCTGTACTCAGCGCTGAACAATCTCTTCAGAATGCGCACGAGTTGCTGAACCTCGCAGTTGGACTCGACCTGGAAAGTGATTATCAAGTTGCAGGTGAACTGACACCAGTTCTGCCCGCCATCAACCCCGACTCGCTGGTCAGTATCGCAATTCGGGCACGACCAGATCTGAAGCAACAACGAAACCTGGTTGAATCCAACGAGTATGGTGTCAAGGTCAGAACTGCCGATTACATCCCTACCGCCAGCGCATATGCCTCATACTCCAGATCGGAATCGCAGTCAGATCTGTTCGAGTGGTCGGTGATGCCTGGTGATCGCAATATCAGCTATGGTCTGAATCTGAACTGGACACTGTTCGACGGTTTCTCGCGTGAAGTTCTACGTGAACAGGCTGTCATCACCAAACGCAAATCGATGTGGGATGAACATCAATTTGAACAAAACATTTCCGCCAGTGTGCGGCAACAATGGCGCTCACTGACTCGTCTGTATCAGCAAATCGAGGTAGCCGATCGTAACCGTGAACTCGCTCGTAGACAACTTGACCTCGAACAGGAACGTTACCGTGTTGGAGTTTCCAACCAGCTGAATATGCGTAGTGCTCAAGTCACATTTGTAACGGCTGAACGGGAATATCTGGCAAGGATACTGGACTTTTTTACGACAATGGCAACTCTCGAGCGTGACCTCGGGATGCCGCTGGAGGAGATAGCACGGTGAGCCGAAAAAAGAAGAAGAGCAAAGCCAAAATCTGGATCATCATCGCGGTAGTCGTTGTCGTCGGCGGTCTAGTCACTGCCAATATCCTGACCAAGCGCGGCCCGAAAGCCCTGAACGTTGATGTTGCAGAAGCTGTCACCGACAGCCTGGTGCAAAAAGTCACCGCCTCGGGCAAGATTCAGCCGAAAACTGAAGTGAAGATCAGCTCCAATGTTTCCGGCCAGATCCTCTACTTGGGTGCTGAAGAAGGAGATCGAGTCAGCAAGGGCGAATTGCTCATTCGGATTGAGGATGAAGAATACCGTGCCGATGTTGAGCAGATGGAATACTTGCTCCGCAGCCATGAAGCCAGCCTGGAAGAGAATCAGAGCAGGCTGACCCGCGTTACTGAATTGGCACAGAATAACCTTGCCAGCAGGGCGGATCTCGAAGCTGCAACAGCAGCCGTTAAACGCCTCGAAGCTGATGTGGATCGTACACGCGCTCAGCTAAATCAAACGCGCGACCGTTTCGAGAAAACACGTATCCATTCACCGCTGGATGGTATTGTAACCCGGCTGAGCAAAGAAGTTGGTGAGATGGCCATTGGCTCACAGTTCAGCCAGGACATCATCATGATCGTCAGCCGCCTCGACTCAATGGAAGTTATCGTTGAGGTCAATGAGAATGACGTCGTCCTCGTTGACCTGGGTGACGAGGTGGAAGTGGAAGTGTTCGCCATGCCGGACACCACCTTCAAAGCGCATGTGTCTGAAATCGCTCACTCAGGTACTATCCGCGGATCAGGTTCAGCTGAAGAAGTCACAAACTTCATGGTGACTGTGGCAATCGACGATTTCATCACCGATCTCCGGCCTGGGATGAGTGCGACCGTGGACATCGTTACCGAAAAACGCCCGAACGCCATTGTCCTACCGCAGGAGGCTGTCGCAGTGCGCCTGATGAGTGATGAAGAACGTCATATGGAACGCGCACGGTCAGGCGAAAAGAAGAAGAAAAATGAGGACGAAGACGACGAACGTCAGCAAATGTCTCGGAAGGGTGAACGTGAAGAACCGGTCGAAGTAGTATTTGTAGTCAAAGATGACACCGTCTGGGCCAAACAGGTAACACTCGGTATCTACTCTGATACCCAGTTTGAGATCATCAGCGGTCTTGAGGTGGGTGAAATGGTTGTGACTGGACCGTTCAGACTCCTCTCACGCGAACTGCACAGCGGTACAGTCGTCGAGTTCAAGGAGCCGTTCAAACCAGACGAGAACATTGATCCGGAAGCCAACCCTGATGGTGAGGGTGGGGTCCAACTGGCCGAAGACGAAGAAGAGGAAGGCGCGTCTACGGAAATCGAAACTGCGGACGCTTCCTGATCCCAAATTTCCATTACGGAGCCTGGTATGAGCAAGATCATCCAGCTTGAAAATATATCAAAGATTTACGAGATTGGCGACATAAAAGTACCAGCCCTGAACGGTGTCAATGCAACCATCGATGAAGGCGAATATGTCTCGATTATGGGGCCGTCCGGTTCAGGTAAATCAACGTTGATGAACCTGATCGGATGTCTGGACACACCAACTTCCGGCAAGTTCATGCTCACCGGTGAAGATGTCGGAGACATGACCGACAATGAACTCGCCGACATTCGCAATCGACGCATCGGATTTGTTTTCCAGACCTTCAACCTGCTGCCACGGGCGAACGCATTCCACAACGTCGAACTTCCACTCATATACGCAGGAATGTCCAAGGAAGATCGAAAGGACAGAGTGGAAGCAGCCCTGGAGAAGGTTAAGCTGGCTGATCGCATGAAGCACAAACCGAATGAGCTGTCCGGCGGACAGCGGCAACGTGTGGCCATCGCGCGTGCGTTGGTGAACAAGCCGAGCCTGCTATTGGCCGACGAACCGACCGGAAACCTCGATAGCACTACCAGTTTCGAGATCATGGAACTGTTTGGCGATCTGCATCAGAGCGGCAACACAATTGTCGTGGTTACTCATGAGGAAGATATCGCAGCGCACACTCATCGAGTGATTCGTTTGCTCGACGGGAGGATCAGCAGCGATGAATTGCAGAAACCGAAACTTGTGTCGCAAACTGCTCAAGCGAGCTAGACCTGGCTGAAGGAGAACCCTGTGGGCAGAAAAATCCGAGGTGCAGGTCGTGCAATATGGGAAGGATTTGTTATCGCGACTGCCGCCCTGATCGCGAACAAAACCCGTGCCTCACTGACCACTCTGGGAATAGTCATCGGTGTGATCACCGTGACCATGATGATGATGATCATCCAGGGATTGAACCAGTCTTTCCAGGATCAAATATCTTTCCTGGGCGCAAAGACTGTATACGTGGAACGCTGGCCATGGATTTGGGATGATGACTGGTGGAAATACATCAATCGGCCACGCATCACCATGGATCAGTATGAAGCGCTACGAGAACGTTTGACGGGCGCTGAGGAATTGTCACCGATGGCCTGGACAGGGCGTTCAGTGTCATACCGTGACAAACAGCTCGACCGTGTGAGCATTCTGGGGACAACAGCAGAGCACTCCGTAGTTGGCAGCACACTGCCGGAATATGGACGATATATAACCGCCTTGGACAATCGTTCTTCCAAAAGGGCAGCAGTGATCGGAGTGGACGTTCGAGATGCCCTGTTCGGTCCATTGGACCCGATGGGGAGGAGCATCCGTATAGCATCAAGAACCTACACAATCGTCGGGATTCTAGAGCAACAAGGAAATTTCTTCGGTCAATCGCGGGACAATATTATTATCATCCCCATTCAGGCCTTGTTCAACGATTTTGGACGTGTAGGCCGCGATATATCCATAGCTGTCAAGGGAAGCGATGAGGTGTCCGTTGAGGACCTAACCGATGAGATTCGAGGTGTGATGCGCGCGGCACGTAATCTGAAACCGTTCGATGATGATAATTTTGCTGTCAATCAACAGGACGCGCTGTCTGATCTCTACGATGCCCTTACCGGGGGAGTGTACGCTGCGGGCCTGATCATCGGCGGCATCAGTCTGCTGGTTGGCGGGATAGGGATTATGAACATAATGCTGGTGTCCGTCACCGAACGGACTTGGGAAATCGGAATGCGGAAAGCTATAGGCGCACGTACAAGCCACATCCTCTGGCAGTTCCTGGTCGAGGCCATGTTAATCTGTATGATTGGAGGGACTCTCGGCATTCTGCTGGCATTCGCTGGGGGCCAAGCCTTGAAACAGGCAATGCCCGTAGTCCTGCCTGCCTGGTTGGCGTTCTCAGCAGTGCTGTTCTCGGCCGGAATTGGCTTGGTCTTCGGATTGTTCCCAGCAGCCAAGGCGGCGCGCATGGATCCCATTCAAGCGTTACGCGCACAGTAAAGGAGAATCTGAATGAATATCAATGAAGCGCTCAGAGTCTCCCTCGCCAGCATTGCAGGATCTAAGCTGCGATCATCTCTGACCCTGTTGGGCGTGGTAATCGGTGTACTGACGATTATCGCAACCATGTCCATCATTCGCGGGCTGAACAATCTCGTAGAAAAAGAGATGAATCAGCTTACGGCGGATGTATTCCAAGTACAACGATATGATCAGAACATAAACTTCGGCGAACAGCAGGAGCGTAAATATCGCCCGAAGATTGGTTTGTCCGAAGTTGTAGCGTTACAGGAAAACGCCAACCTCTGCAAGATTGTTGCGCCTGAAGTATGGGATTGGGGATCGACCATCAAGTACAAAAATGATGCGACTAATCCCAACATCGTTGTCTTGGGCGGTACTCCCGGATCAATGCCCAACAACGGCTATAACATCGAGCGAGGACGTAATCTGTCTGAACAGGATGTGCGTTTCGCACGACCAGTCGTTATCCTCGGATATGCGGTAGTCCAACGCCTGTTCCCGTATCGCGACCCGCTAGGTGAAGAGGTCAGTGTCAACGGGAAAAAGGCGCTCGTAGTCGGAATCTTCGAAGAGATGGGCAGTGTGCTCAATTCCAATGCTGATCATCGAGTCGCTGTCCCGATTACCACGTTTGAATACTGGTGGGGTAAGGAGAGAAGCTGGAATATCACTGTTCAGGTGGTAGATCCAAATAGGATGGAAGAAGCGATTGACCAGACTGTAGCGGTCATGCGCGTCGCACGGGGATTGAAACCCGGCGAACCAAACAACTTCGATACTTGGAACTCCAGCGAGCTGGTGGATACGTTCAACGATATGACCAAGTGGATTAAGGTCGCAGCCTTCGGAATTGCCGCCATCGCACTGCTGGTCGCGGGCGTCGGCATCATGAACATCATGCTGGTGACAGTGACCGAACGTACCCGTGAGATCGGAGTCCGCAAGGCATTGGGTGCCAGACGATCCAGCATACTCAGCCAATTCCTGCTCGAAGCCGTTATCCTTACCGAGATCGGAGGTGTGATCGGAGTTGGACTGGGGATAGCATCCGCCTATCTGCTCGGGGGGGCGGCGAACCTCCCGATTGCGGTACCACTATGGAGTATTGTGGTGGGATTGGTGTTCTGTAGCGTGATCGGACTTGGATTCGGGACATGGCCAGCATGGAAAGCCAGCCGTCTCGATCCGATAGAGGCGCTACGGTACGAGTGATTCTGGAAGACAAGGCTATAGGAAGACAAGGCTATAGGCGATAGGAACTGATAGGAATAGACAAACTGCTACGGACTTCAGTCCGTGGCAGGTCTGTTAGATGATACACTATGCAATAGATTTAATTAGGATTTAATTAGGGACAGACCCCTATTATACGCACCTTTCATCACAATTAATAGGGGTCTGTCCCTAATTAAATACCTGGGATTGGTGTTCTGTAGCGTGATCGGACTGGGATTCGGGACATGGCCAGCATGGAAAGCCAGCAGACTTGACCCGATAGAGACACTACGGTACGAGTGATTCTGGAAGACAAGGCTATAGGAAGACAAGGCTATAGGCGATAGGAACTGATAGGAATAGACAAACTGCCACGGACTTCAGTCCTGTCTCTTACTCACAAGTCCTATAGGCCGCATGGATACTTGGTTTCAGGGTGCTCGTCATGTCAGCATATCTCCAAATCAACTAAGAAGGTGCGATGTGGTAATTGTCAAAACCAAATTTGAATAGGCCTGCCTATCTATTGACTATAACCAGCATTAGCGTTGGCAGAGACTGGATCGCCTAAAATCATGAATCATTCATAGGCACTATTGAACAGTGTCTGAGGTTCGAGTCAGCGAGATGTGCGTACATAGGCACTATTGAACAGTGTCTGAGGTTCGAGTCAGCGAGATGTGCGTAACAGACAGGACTTCAGTCCGTGGCATGTGACTTCAGTGGCGTGTGACATTGAGTTTGCGGTAACAGAAAAAGCCCGGAAATTATTCCGGGCTTTGATATTATCACCTGCCAAATGTCAAACTACTTCAACACCGTATTCCAGAACTCGTCATGCAGATACTGATGCGTAGTCGAATCTACACCAGCATGTGCCACCGTTGGATCCTGAAGATACTGGAATGGTTGTGGCGACTTGTCTGCGAGTATCGAATGGCACAAAGTACAATCCATCCGGATTGCGAGACCTTCTTCGTCCACCATTTTCGGATTGTGACAACGGAAACATCCATCCCCTTCCTGATGCCCGAGATAGCTGTTGTATGATCCCCAATCAACGTTCATTCCCGGATGAATGTTCCGGTCATAGATCTGTTGAATGGAGGTAATCGCAGCATCCAAAGCCATAGCCTTAGCCGGGAGAACGTCAGGGTAGTTCTCGCGATACCAGTTCCACAAAGAAACCTCAATCCCACGTAAACCGGCCTCCTTGTCGGCATAGCTACCGAGTAAAACACCCAACGCTTTTTGCTTGATGAAAGGCAGTGAACGGTCAATCTCTCCGCGTGCCATCCGTAAATCAAGCGCCGTTTCAGGTTGCTCGTAAATGTGAGTCGCACGATTATGGCAGTCTACGCAATCCATTGAACGGATGTGCTCACCACCAGTAACGTTCGATTGGATGATGTTGGAGTTTTCGTAACGTTTCCACGTTCCGTCGGCCTGCTTCGCCTCCACCCACATCATCTCTTCACGTTCATCTCCGAGGGATGAGTATCGCACCTCGTTCATGTCAGCAACATGCCAGTGACTACCGGATGCCTGTCCCTCTGAACCTGTACCGATCTTCATCAGCAGAGTCGTGTACATCGGCGTGTTTTCCTCATCCATGTCAAAGGAAACACGGTTCACGACACTGTTGCCATGAAATTTTTCAGGCCAGTGGCACTTCTCGCAGGTTTCGCGTGCAGGACGCAAATTACCTACAGGCGTCGGAATTGGACGCTCATACAGATCAAACGTCGCAGAAATCATCTGCCAGGCACCGTTCAACTTGGACTTGAACAACGCGACTGTTCCTTCGCCGACATGGCATTCCACACACTTGACATTTGCATGTGGAGAAGCCTGATAGGTCGCCCACTCCGGTCCCATCACCGAGTGACAGGCAGTCCCACAGAAATGTGCCGAATCCATGAAATGGACCGTGGATGAACCAATTACTCCCACGAAGACAACATTGATCAACGTCAGCAATAGAATGACGCGGATAAGCGGCGCACCCTCTTGCCGGGCGGCGATGTCTTCTTCCGAAAACTGCGCTGCAAATAAATCTCTGAACGGTCGCCCCGTTGACTTGGAATGCCGCCACCATCCAAACGGGATGAGCAACAATCCAACCATGAACAGAGCAGGTAATCCCAAATACGCGATCAGACCGAGATACGCATTGGTAAATAACCCGACCAGAGATCCAAGCTGAAACAGCACAAACAGAATGAACGCGCTAGTAGTCAGGAAAACTCCAGCCTGACTATAGCGATTGGCCGACAGGCCACGGAGAAACGCGAAGTATAACCGTCTCATCGCAATCTCCTCAGGTTATCGACCGAGCACCGGTTGGTAAAAACCTTCGTACAAATCCTGAAGCTCACCGGACTCAATGTCTGCTTTCAGATCGGCAGTGTTCTTATTCATCCAATTGTGCATCGGATTGTTTGTCAACAAGTCATCGATGAAGGCATTTGCTTCCTCGTCGCCGAGCTTCTGAACCTCAGGGATGAACTTGAAGTAGAAATGCTGACCGACTTCGTAAATGCCATTCCACCAAGCGTAATCCGGTCCCATCATAGCTGCGCCGTGACGGGCGCGGCGTCCTTCATGATGCCAGAGTTCCCAGTAGATCCACTCGACATTGTTGCTGAAAGCAGCGGAGTTCGGGAGGCTGCCATTCTTGCGCAGAATGCCCATGATCTCTTTCGACGGCTTCGCGAACTTCTCGTTGTAGAGGTGAGTTAATCCATCCAGCTGCTTGTAATGACCCTGGAAGAACACGTCGCTATGACAGCTCTTGCAGACATTCTGCATGTTGTCACGCTTGGTTTCCCAATTATCCTGCAACTTTGAAACCGGAGCACGCAGGTTCCATGAAAGTCGGGCACCAGCTTCATGAGTGATCGGCTGGTCCTTCGTCGCGGACAAGTGACAGGTCGCGCAAGTCGGGGCAACAAAATAGTCCTGACCAACAATCCAGCGGTCGCTGTCCAGATTCATCTTGTCAATGTTGGTGTAATACTGAATGCCGTGCTTGGACTCTTCGTAGATCTCCTTCTGCGGATGATCCGGTCCGAGATGACACTTGCCGCAAGTTTCCGGCTGACGTACCTGCGCTCGATCAAAGCTGTGACGTACGTGACAGGCATTACACGCGCCCACGCTGCCATCAGGATTCAATCGACCGATACCAGAATTTGGCCATGAACCCGCCGCGAGCTTGTTCGGGCTGCTATTATCAATTTCCACTTTGCCGCCATGACAGGATTCACAGCCGACAATCGCTACTGGATTACCGCCGATGACATGCGCCAGGTAAGCATCATTGGAATCGAGAATCTGACCCGCCTTGGCGTGGTGAGAAGGTTGGAATTCATCTGATTCCTTCTGGTGACATGCACCGCAATCTTTCGGAGTCACCATCGTTGCGATGTAGGCGCCTTCATGCATGAAAGCATCCACCTCGGACCTCTTTGCACCATGACAATCGTAGCAGGTCACGTTGTTCAAAGCGTGCTCAGAATCTCGCCACTGATAATACAGACCTGCCGTGATTTCCTTGTGGCAAGTCATGCACTTACCCTTGACCTGCTCAGTCACTGCAAATGCTGGTGAAGCAGCCATCACGACAAATAACGTGACGACGAGCAAAACCTGTAGAGTCTTCATCAATGTACCCTCCCCGTGAATCTGAATTGTATCTGAAAGTTTGTGACTTTTTGAACAAGCCAGGGATACAACAGCTCGCGCCCCTTCACAAGTATAGGGATATGTCATGAAACGCTTTTTTGCACATGCAAAAGAATGGAAAAAATCGTCAAGAGAGACAACCACTGACACAGGGCGAATATTGAAGTTTGAACCGATCTGTACAGGAAGGCTAATTGCGGAATTAGAAGCGCTCTGTGTCACGCAGGGCTAGTATCAATCCAAGTATCAAAGCCACTATTATGAGGATAGTTGCAATAGTTGCCCGAAGCTTGAGCGGGGCCAGGTCCAGTTCTGCTCCAGAAGGGACAATAAATAGAAATGCGACAATGAGAGGTGTGAGCATCAAACGAGAACGTAGAGACAAATATAATACAAACGCTGGGCGAACGCGGAATATACTTATCCACAATGAAAAATCCAGCCAATCATCTAACAACCCAATAACCAGGAATAGCAGCAGAAAGACAGCAGCGACCACGAGCCGATGCCCAAGGGCGTAGGCTGCCCACGGATCAACAGCTGCCACCATATCGAGAATTATCATCAGGCATATATGTTTGATTCAGATTAAAACGGAAGCCCGGCTGTTGTCAGCCGGGCTTGATAATGTCATCCTAGAATGGCAGATCTTCATCCTTGCTGCTGCCGAATCCATCGTTCGGACCACCGCCCTGTCCGCCACCACCTTGATCCCCGCCCTGCCCGCCACCTTGGCCACCTTGATCAATGGGTTCGTAGTGCGGACCATCACTCTGGCTCTGATCTTGGGGTTGGGCTTGACCCTGTCCCTGCCCCTGCGGCTGCTGTTGTTGACGCGAACGTTGACGTGCGCCGCCCTGGCCACCTCCGCCTTGCTGACCACCACCGCCACCTTCGCTGCGGGGAGACAGGAACTGGAAATTGTTGACAACGATGTCGGTCGCGTACTTCTTCTGACCGTCATTGCCCTCCCAGGAGCGGTAGTTGATCTCGCCATCAACATAAATCTTGGAACCCTTGCGCAGATATTCGTTCGCAACTTCAGCGCTGCGGCGCCAGAACACGAGATTGTGCCACTCAGTCTGTTCGCGTTTTGTCCCATCGCCAGAGGTCCATTTCTTCGTCGTCGCCAGCGATACCTTGGTAACCGCAACCCCGCTGGGAGTGTATGACATTTCCGGGTCTTTGCCCAGGTTGCCGATCAGAATAACCTTGTTGACCACAATCCATCTCCGCCGTTAAACGTTTCCGCTCCCGCCATTCAAACCAGAATATGAGCCTTTGTGAGCCCTCATCCATCCCCACATACCAAGGACTCCAATGAGCGAGCCAACTGTATCCGCGAGCCAATCCCATATATCAGGGGTCCGTCCCGGAACAAAATACTGGTGAAGCTCGTCCGTAACGCCATAACCGACACAAAAAACAAACACTATCCAAGGTGAAATATTTCGCCCTGGCCACCCTCTTAATCCCAAAGCTCCAAGTACACCATAAAGGAGCAGGTGAATCAACTTGTCGAACCCGAGAGGTTCCTTCAACTCAGGAAACGCATCACTCGGTATTGATGAGAGAACGAAGAGAAACACAGCCCAAGCTAACGCCAACCAGAAGGACTTCTGATCTCTGATTTCCATCAAGTTCTTTACCGAATGATCGTGTCAGTTGCCGTCGGCGGACTATTTGATACCACCGGATCTGCATCAATTCCTGAGAGGATAGCCTCTGGATATACTTCCAGTCCATCCTCGGGAGGCGCATTCACCTCATATGTTTCCAGGTTCAAAGTGTCATATGAGAAGCCGTTAATCAAGGCAAATTCAAGCTCACTGGATTCCCCATTTTCCTCCTCTCCCTGCGGACAAGTCGAGCAGCAACCCGCCAGAAAGAGCAGTGGTAAACAGATCAGATCGGAAGAGCGTCGTGTAGGGAAAGAGTGTAGATCTCGGTGGTCGCCGTATCATTAAAAAAAAAAAAACAAAAGAAGAAAAGAAAAATAAGAAAAAAAAAAAAACAAAAAAACACTACAGAACACGTATAGGTCATACGAGGATGACAGTGTGAGCAGGTCTCTC
>CAJVXH010000026.1 GCA_913009835.1 uncultured bacterium | reverse complement strand
TATGTCTGGGATTGGTCCAAGTTTCCATATACGATGACCCCAGACATTTATGTCTGGGATTAGTCCAAGTTTCCATATACGATGACCTCAGACATTTATGTCTGGGATTAGTCCAAGTTTCCAGATACGATGACCTCAGACATTTATGTCTGGGATTGGTCCAAGTTTCCATATACGATGACCCCAGACATAAATGTCTGGGATTAGTCCAAGTTTCCAGATACGATGACCTCAGACATTTATGTCTGGGATTGGTCCAAGTTTCCATATACGATGACCCCAGACATAAATGTCTGGGGCATGATACCGGCCGTAGCTGAGTTATTTGGATATTCGTATGCTGGCGCACAGCTAGATACAAGGAACGTTTTATGTCACAGCTTCAGGATAAAATCGCCTGGGTAACCGGGAGTGGTCGGGGTATTGGACGCTCGATTGCTGAATACCTGGCGGTGCAGGGGGCAACCCTGATCATTCACGACATCCTCGAGGATGTGGCAAGGGAAACCGCAGAAGAGTTTCGTAAGAACGGTTGGAAAGCGACTGCAATCGCCAGTGATGTGTCTAAATCGGATGAGGTGGACTCAACGGTTGCGCGTATAATAGCAGAGCATGAACGTATTGATATTTTAGTCAACAACGCTGGTGTGACGCGAGATGGATTGTTGATGAGGATGAAGGAAGCGGATTGGGATCTTGTCCTGACGGTGAATCTGAAGGGTGCGTTTCTCACGACCAAAGCTGTAATTCGTCATATGATGAAGCAGCGTTCCGGACGGATCATCAACATCGCGTCAGTGGTTGGAGTGATGGGCAATGCCGGTCAGGCGAACTATTCAGCTTCCAAGGCTGGCCTGATTGGTCTTACCAAGTCGACGGCCAAGGAGCTTGGGGCGCGTGGAATCACGGTAAACGCCGTCGCTCCGGGCTACATAGAAACCGAAATGACGAAGACCTTGCCGGATGCGGCGAAGGATGCATTTCTCCAGCTGACTCCGCTGGGACGTCCCGGGACTCCGGAAGATGTGGCAAAGGCAGTTGCCTGGCTGGCTTCAGATCAGGCAGATTTCATCACCGGTCAGGTTATTCATGTTGATGGCGGGATGGTGATGTGATTCAGACGTTTTAAACAAGAAATCGATAGCATAGCAGCTGAACAACGAAAAGAGAGAGGAAATTTAATCATGGCAAGCGACGCACAGATCATGAAGGTCAAAGAGATCATTGCAGAGCAGCTCGGTGTTGACATGGGTGAAGTGACGATGAAAGCGTCATTCATTGATGATCTCGGGGCTGATTCGCTGGATACCGTCGAATTAGTGATGGCATTCGAAGAAGCGTTTGACATTGAAATCCCGGATGAGGATGCTGACAAGATGCAGAGTGTCGGATCCGCCATTGAGTATCTCGAATCGAAAATCAATGCGTGAGCTGCCTCATGGCTAAACGTGTATTCATCACGGGTATTGGCGCAATATCTCCGATTGGGCATGGAACGGGTCCGACTTGGGAGGCGATGATTCACGGTGAGTCTGGCGCTGGTCCAATTACCCGGTTTGATTCATCTGAGCACCGAACACATTTCGCCTGTGAGGTCAAAGATTTCGACCCCACAGTATACATGGATCGCAAAGATGCCAAGCGAATGGACTTGTTCGCCCAGTTTGCGATGGCGAGTGCTGTTGAAGCGGTTGAGCAGGCAAGCATCGATTTCGATTCCGTGGATCCGGACCGCATTGGTGTGGTATATGGTTCCGGTATGGGCGGGATGATGATTTACGAGCAATCCTGGCAGAAGCTCGAAAAGTCTGGTCCCAGTCGAATCAGCCCGTTGTTCATCCCGATGTTGATCGGCGACATTATCCCCGGCCACATCTCCATGCGCTACAATTTCAAGGGTCCAAATTACGGTGTTCAGTCGGCATGTGCGACGTCTTCTCATGCCCTCGGTCTGGCCATGATGCATCTCCGGGCTGGCGATGCTGACATGATGGTAACCGGTGGATCTGAAGCTCCATTGACGCGGCTGGGTGCAGCAGGTTTCAACTCTGCCCGAACCTTATCAACTAGAAATGAAGATCCATTAGCAGCAAGTCGCCCCTTCGACAAGGGTCGTGACGGTTTTGTGATGGCTGAAGGTGCGGCCACGTTTGTACTTGAGACTGAAGAGCATGCTCGTGCTCGAGGCGCAACCATCTTCGGTGAGCTGGCGGGTTATGGATTCACCGGGGACGCTCACCATTTGACTGCACCTGCACCGGATCATGAAGGGGCGCAGCGTTCGATGCGAATAGCGATGAAGAACGCTGGGGTAGAACCATCCGATGTGGATTATATCAATGCTCATGGTACGTCCACCGAACTCAACGATTTGAACGAGACAATTGCCATCAAAAAGGTTTTCGGTGACCATGCTCGTGTGGCTTCAATCAGCTCGACCAAATCGATGACGGGTCATATGCTGGGTGCGGCGGGGGCGATTGAGTTGTTCGCATGTGTGATGGCTTTGCGTGAAGGTGTAATTCCTCCGACGATCAATTACGAAACACCTGATCCGCAATGTGACCTTGACTACACGCCGAACACTGCTGTCAAGCGTGAGGTCAAGATCGCGATGTCGAACACTTTCGGTTTTGGCGGGCATAACGCCTCACTCATCGTGAAGCGAGTGAACAATTAGCAGGGGGTTGTTGTGAGGTGGTGGCCGAGATGGCCTCGCAAGGGGCGGGAGAAATCTCGCCGTCCTGGAGCCCACGGTTCGATGCCGCTCCTTGAGCAGCAGATCGGGTATCGGTTCAAGGATCGAAAGTTGCTCGATGAAGCCCTGAAGCATCGCAGCGTGATCGTGACCACGGGTGAATCCCGTGAGGACACGAACGAACGTTTGGAATTTCTCGGTGATGCGGTGCTGGATTTAGTGGTACGGGAATCGTTGCTCAAACATTTTCCAAAAGCCCGTGAAGGTCAGCTGACGCGTTACAAGAGCTCGCAGGTGAGTGGTCGCCAGCTCTCACGATTGGCTCGGGAGATGAACCTGGGTCAATTTCTTCAGATTAGTTCCGGTGAGGAACGTAGCGGCGGACGTTCACGCAGCAGCATTCTCGAGGATGCACTGGAAGCATTGATCGGTGCAATCTACCTGGATGGGGGTCTCAATCCTGCGAGACTGTTTATCGAAGAATTCATCTCTCGCAAGGTCCATCCGGGCCATGAACCCGAGCGTGACAAAAACCACAAAAGCCTTCTACTCGAACGTGTTCAGTCGCGTGGAGTCAGCCATCCTACGTACCGGGTTGTTCGAGAAGAGGGGCCTGATCATGCCAAAACTTTCTCGGTCGAGGTAATTGTTGATGGCAAGGTGTATGGTTCGGGCGAAGGGCTAAGTAAAAAGCAGGCAGAACAGAATGCGGCGCGTCAAGCACTACAGATGATGGCACAAAGTACTCAGGATGCCGTTCAAAAAGAAGAATAACACTGTGTAAGAGTTTGGATGGATACTCTGCAACGTGATTATAAACTCCGGTCGTTCTCAGCAGCATCAGCGACAGGGAAGACCAGTGGCAAGAGAGGGGCAAGGCATGGATTACCATCTTGATGAGTTTCAGCAGGAGCTGGTGGCAACAGCGAAGCGGATCGGCAAGGAGAAGATTCGTCCGGTGGCCGCAGAGTTGGATATTACTGGTGAGTTTCCCTGGGATATCGTGAAGATATTTGCGGATTCCGGTTTTTACGGTCTCTGGGTTCCGGAAGAGTATGGCGGTGTCAGCCGTGGCATTCTGGACTTGGTACTGGTGACAGAAGAGCTTTCGAAGTACTGTGGTGGTATCTCACTGGCGGTTGCAGCCAGCGCGCTGGGTACCTTTCCGATCGTAATCTCAGGTAATGATGCTCAAAAGGAGAAGTACTTACCGAGGTTGGCGGCGGGTGAATGCCTGGCAGCTTTTGGTTTGACAGAGGCGGCGGCAGGTTCTGATGCTGGCTCGATCCAGACTCGTGCGGAGAAGAAGGGCGACAAGTACGTTCTCAACGGCGCCAAGGTGTTCATCACCAATGGCGGCATAGCTGAGATCTACACCATCATCGCCAGCACCGATCCGAGCAAGGGGACTCGCGGCGCCTCAGCGTTTATCGTTGAGAAAGGAACGCCGGGCTTCACCTTTGGCAAGAAGGAAGACAAGATGGGTATCCGCGCCTCGGCTACCCAGGAACTCATCTTCGAGGATTGCGAAATACCGGAAGAGAACCGGATTGGACGTGAGGGTGAGGGTTTCCCGGTTGCGATGAAGACTTTGGACAAGAGCCGTCCGGGTGTGGCAGCCCAGGCATTGGGTATTGGCTCGGGCGCATTGGATCTTGCAATTCAGTATGCCGCGCAGCGTGAGCAGTTCGGCCAGAGCATCATCCGTTTCCAGGCCATTCAGACCATGCTCGCGGACATGGCGACCAAGGTTGAATCGGCACGTGCGATGCTTTATGCCACCGCACGCACGATTGATGGCGGCTCGAAATCGTTCTCCAAGGAATCGGCGATGTGTAAGGTGTGGGCGGCGGATGTGGCGATGGAAGTTACCACTGACGCGGTGCAGATCTTCGGTGGATACGGCTACATGCGTGACTATCCGGTTGAAAAGATGATGCGTGACGCCAAGATCACCCAGATCTATGAGGGCACCAACCAGATTCAGCGGATGGTGATTGCGCGTCACCTGATCAAGGAAGCTCAGCGGGCAAGCTGATTTTTCCTGTTGCATTCGTGCATTCAACAGCCGCTCATTGTATGGGCGGCTGTTTTGTTGATGGAAACAGGGAAGGTTGAGATCGAATCTTACAGGCCCGTGCTTGCTTGCAAGCGCGGATTATCCAGTTAGCTCAGCTATAACGCATGCCCCTGTGAATCCGCATGTGTTGGCGGTTCGCAGGGATTCTCAACCAGTTGGACACTCGATGATGGACAATGACAAACGTTCCGAAGTGTAGGAATAACCCTGTGAACCCCATAACGGTGATTCACAGGGGCATGACAACACACGTCATCCTGACGTCGCAGACGGAAGGATCTCGGTTTTGAACTTTTGGTCATCCCAGACATAAATGTCTGGGGCAAGAAGCGAATACACTCCCACAAATGCCATGATCTGCAGCGTTCGACGCAGGTTGTCGGCAAACGGCATCCGCAACGCTTCCCCGCCACAACCGCTCTTCCAGGCCTTGTGAAACTCCTCCACTTTCCAGCGCCACTGGTAAAACTGTTTCACCCGCTACGCAGATGAACCGTCGCCACACGCGACATCAGCTCCGGGCCCAGACGGTCAGCGCTGCGCCGCGACGCAGCCTCCCACTTGTAACTCTCCTTGTCCTCGTAACGTCGCCTCTTCCGGTCACGACCCTTGCCCGCTGTCGCTCGATCCCGTGTCCACCACGCCTGATCCAACAAACCTACCACATGGCCACGGTCGCCTTCCAACAGTGCCCGTGAATCGCCGCTGCACTCCGGGATTGAACCCAAAGGGTGGCGGACAAGCATCGCGGCAATCTTAATCAGACGACGTACCCGACGAAAATCACCTAGCGAACAACCGCTGAACGTGTGACGCGACCAGGCGTTAACATCTATTCGAAGCATAATTCCCCCGCAAATACGGGAGAATAAGAAAAATCATGCGCTCACGCTGGAGACAGCGAGATCCGCGTAAGAGACAGGACTTCAGTCCATGGTAAGTAGGGGCATCACAATTGAACAGAAGAGGATCGGTTTACTGAACCTTACCGTAGCGGAAAGTAACGCCAATGGTAACGTTGCTCAGGTCCAGAACCCATTGTTCGTGTTCTGACTCCGATCCGTAATTCACGAGGTACCAGTTGTCAGGTCCAAAGTCGCGGTCGAGGCGACGGTATTTATATTCATACTTCGTCCAACGTCGATATGCATCAAGACTGGCTTCCACATAGAAACTAAGCCGACTGTTGAGAGCGTATTCACCTCCAATTAATGCTCGAGCGCCCAGTTGCCATTGAGTGGATTTATTTATATAGCTCTCATTCGCCAATCCCAGATCTGGATCCACCGGGTCTATCTCCTCACTATTGTCGAAACTAAAACCGAGCAAAGGGCCAGCGCCGATATAGAGTCGGACCGCTTCATAAGGGAATACTGGCTTCAGATAGTCGAGATGGATAGTGAAATTGTAGTATTCTGACTCAAAGTAATTCCACGTTGTTGTATCTGGATTAATAGACTTATCATCAATGGTCGAATCGCTGATTCTGATATCAAGACCATAACGCAGATAGTCAGTTTCACCAAAGCGATGGCCCCAACTCAGGTTCATTCCGTTCTCCAGACCAAACTGCACGAAATGGTTCAGATCCTTCTCGTAGTAACGTTCCCAGCCTCGCGGCTGAGCTTGAACTGTTTGGATTACTCCAACGCTTAGCGTGAGAAGCAACGCAATAAACAAACCGTGTCTTAGATTCATCGTACCCTCGTGTTTGTAAAGCTATCTCAATGAAAAAGAGCTGTTTTCATACTCATGACAATAGACTACTCGTCATTCTGAACTAAAATGATGTCATAATGATTGATCCATACCGCGAAGGCTTTCTGCCCACGTAACTCCCGGCGATGATGATGCTTGATGAAGTCATTGGCATCGTCATCACGCGTCCCTCGAAACGAAAACGGGCCCAGCAAATCACCATCAAAATATTTGCTTGCCTGGCACATGATGGTACCGTCCTCCTCGAATTTCACACGCTCGAGCAATGCCTCAAGATCCGCCTCATTCATCAGGCGCTTTTCGCCGTCCTCGTCGGTGAACTTGACGCCATCTGGATCGAGACTCAGGATTGACGGATCGAAATAGACGATGTGATTCTGAGGAGCGTTGTAACCGGCGGCGTAGAAGAACTTCGCGCCTAAGGCATCAGCTCCGCTGTTGAGTCCGCCATACCCAATTGGATCGAACTTGATTACGTATCGCTCACCGCGACTGTCCTTAATGTGAAATCCAGCGGTGACGCCTTCAGCCTTGGCCCGCTTGATAATCCACTCACCACTAGTCTCAGGTCCACCACCAGAACATGAGCCGCGCGCGATATCTTCCAGGTTCATCGGGTGCAAGTGGTTGCGGTTGGTGAACCATGAGGAATTGTCAACCTCATCCCAGGCATTGACATTCTGGGCCTGCTTCGGATTGCCGGTCAGCCAACGGATCTGACGGGAGATGTCCAGCGTGTTCCTCAGCGACATGATGAATTCCATGTCAATCGCATCTGCGAAATCGTCCTCCTGGCCGCGGAACTCGGGCTTCGTAATCGAGTTCGTGTCGCTGGGTAAAGGCGGGGGAGGGGTGTAGACTTCTGCCAGAACGGATGGAAGAATCAGCAGAGTGATGAGCAGCGCCAATATGGCCTTATTAGATGTTTTCATGATTATAACCCCATGCTCAGATAAACCATCACACCTTCACGGCTGAATCCGACATCAAATGCAATACCGCTGGCATTGGAGTTCCAGGCGTCAAAGCCAAAACCATAGCCGATCTGTGGGTTGCCATTCAAGTTATCCGCATCTTCCATGAAAACTTGGCCCCAATCGGTGAAGATGTGGAAGTCCAATCCAGATTCGCCCCAGATGTCACGCAGCGGGAAACGATACTCAAACGTACCGGCTACCAAAGAATCACCACGGTACCGGTCACGTTGATATCCGCGCAGGTTTTCCGCGCCACCCAGAGTTGGATAATCATAGAAGGGTAAGCCGAGTCTACTACCGTTTGCACCGATGTAGGAGCCCTCAATGTCACAATAGATGACTCTTTCGTTATAGACCTGCCAGTATTTTCCGAGTTTTCCATATCCTACATAGAAATCGTCATGGCGTGCCAGATCCCAAACCATTACGGTTCCACCCGTCGGTTTGGCGGGATTTGGCACCGTATTGAGCTCGACACGCATACCTCCGGTAACCATGTTTAGAACATCGTCACCAACCCATACATTGACGGAAGGAGCTTTTGCGGTGCGGTGGATATTGTTGACACGGAAACTGCCGTATCCTAGGATCCGGAAATGCGGGTCCACTTGTTCTCCCACTGCCAAACTGAAATCTGAGTATTCATATTTGTAAAACAAGAGATCCCTTTCAGTTGAAGCCATCCCATAGCCATAAAACCGCTCCTCGGGCATGATCCGGTAATTGGCTATCGCAGAAACAATCAGATTATTGGGGAGTTTGATGTTCTTTGCTCCCATCTCGTAATTCTGCCGACCGTATAACCACCACGAACTCGAGGCATATATCTGAGTTTCGCCATCCGGGTCAGGTTTGAATTTGAATTTCGCGCCGGTACCGGTGCTGTTTGATGCGATGGGTACAATCCGCCAACGTCCATCGTCGGAGGATAGCAGATCGTCCAGACGCTTGACAATAGTGGTCACACGTTCCGTACCTGATGATATGACCCGGTTAGCTTCCCCTATAACCTTCATCATCTTTTCCAACTTTTTCAGGCGAGGATCGTCCTCTGCGCAATCTTCTTCGAGGATCGTGCGAAGCTTGTCCATGGCCAAGACCCGTGTGCCGTGCATACTGGCAACTGCGCCAATGGGTGTGTTGATCTCATGGGCCACACCGGTGATCATCGAGCCCAGGGATGCCATCTTCTCCGATTGGATCAACTGGACCTGAGTTCGTCGCAGATCGCGCATTGCATCTTGTAATTCACTGTTACTCGTTTGCAATTCCCTGGTACGTTTATCAGCGATGGCTTCCAGTTCATCAACTTTCATCCGTGCTTGACGAGCGAGATTCCATTTCTCGCTTAGGGTACAGGCCAACTGCTGTACTTCAGTGGAATCGAATGGTTTGCGCATGAAGAGTATGTTGTCACGGGCACCGAACTTCTCGTGAATGTCCTCCCAGACGTAGTCAGCGTACGCTGTGCAGATCACGATCTGAATGTCCCGATCAACCTGAATGATGCTGTCGATGGTTTCTATGCCATCCCAGCCGGGTGGCATGCGCACATCAACCAGGGCGAGGGAATAGGGAGTGTTTGTCTCAAGCGACGGCTTAACCTTTCACCGGAAAAGCCAGTACCAGAACGATCACCCAGAGCAACGATCTTCCTGCATCGATGCGTTTAAGGATCAACAACGATGTTGGCCGAACCCTGTCACTCTTCAAACTCGCCTCCAGGTGTATCAGACCTCAATCGCTTCCAGCTTACGAGCTGCGCTGTAATATACATAACTACAGCTGCATCCCAGTTGAAACTTGTTTCAAACTACAGTCGGTGAACTGTGAGACACTGATGATCAAAGTAATGAATATTTTTTGAGCTTACGCCACAAGGTACTACGAGATATCGAGAGTGCTTTGGCAGTTTCCTGCTTGTTGTTATTGCAACGCTGCAACTCTGAAGCAATTGTCTCCTTTTCCGCACGATCCATAGGAGATAGATCCTGGTTGATTTGAGGCAACCCTTTATGGGGTGGGTGTGAAGGATCGGTTGACGATATATGGTCCGGCAGATCATCAGAGTCGAGTATACCGTCACGGGACAATACCGCCGACCGTTCTATGATGTTCTCCAACTCTCTGATATTTCCAGGATAAGAGTAATTGATCAAGGCTCGCATTGCCAGCGGTGATACCTCGTGCGGAACGTGATTCTCGATGAGTTTAAGCCGTTGAAGAAAATGATTGACGAGTAGCGGAATATCGTTCAATCGTTCACGTAAGGGCGGCAGGTCTACGGTCAGTACATTCAACCGGTAATAGAAATCTTCACGAAACTGACCTTCACTTATCATCTCTTCCAGGTTACGGTTGGTAGCCGCAACCACGCGTACATTCGCTTTTATAGACTGGCTTGAACCCAGCGGCTCATACTTTCGTTCCTGTAGAAAACGTAACAGTTTCACCTGCATAACAGGGCTGATATCACCTATTTCGTCAAGGAATAGCGTTCCACCCTTTGCGACTGCTATACGACCGGCACGATCAGATTTTGCGTCGGTGAAGGCACCTTTCAAGTGTCCAAATAGTTTTGCTTCCAGCAGAGTGTCTGGCAGTGCAGCTGTGTTCACAGAGATAAAGGGCTTCGCAGATCGCTCAGATAGTTCATGGATGGCGCGCGCAATGAGGTCTTTACCAGTGCCCGTTTCGCCGCGAATTAAAACCGTGCTGTTGCTCTGAGCCATGCGGGGGAGAACTTCAAAAATATTCCTCATCTGGTGATCCTGGGATATCATTCCGTGGAAAACCGTCCGATAGTCAATGCGCAAACGGAGATCATGGATTGTTGAGAGATCACCGAAGGCAATTACTGCACCTACGAATTCATCTGAAGGATCATACATGAGTTGACATGCAACACGCACAGTCAGCTCAATGTCGTCCCTCCCGTGGATAGTTAAGGTTTTCTCATCACAGAGTTTGTTGTTAAGCAGGCATTCCTTCACCAGGCAGGGATGTTTGGTGTCCAGAGTGCGTAAAAAATTCTGACAATACAATCCGAGCGCGTCCTGGTGGGAAATGCCGGTAATCGCGACGGAGCTGTCGTTAACCTGCACAATTTTGTTCTCAGAATCGAGAATTATCACTCCACAAGCGACCGCAGACAAAAGCGCATCAACCGCCAGCTGGGAATTGAAAGGTGTGAGGGGCATGGAAAAAGATCCTTGTATGAGCTCAAACAATTGGATTTTTCAGATGAAATGATCCTGATCGAATGTATGACATCAGGTGGCAATACTGCAACTGTTTCATGAAACAGTTGCAGAAGTGCCGCTCGTTTTGGTAGGTAGAGGCTATTGGTGCTCGTTAGAATTCCGGAGTAAGTATTCCCTTCCAGAGTTGAGAGTTCTCCGTCGATATTGGCGCGGTGATTGCTTAATGAAGGCTAAACGGACGTCGTATCGTATTCGTTTGGTGGTCGGGGGGCTCCCACGTGAATGCGTGCGATGTCCATTTTATCTCATGCCAAATTACGAGAAGCCAGGACGTTGCAGATTCTCTTGACCTGGCTATAGCACGAAACCCAAGGAGAAGAATCATGAGAATCGCGATTCCCGTGGACGAGAAACGCCGGACCACACCTCATACCGGCAGAGCGGCGGGTTTCCTCATATACGATGTAAACGGCGACTCAGCACCGAAAGCTCGATTTGTTGAGCACGACAGCCCACATAACCATCAAGAACACTCAAATGTAGGTATTGGAAATGCACTCAATCATGGTCATGGACTTGGTCAGGGTCGAGGTCAGGGTCGAGGTCAAGGTCAAGGTCAAGGTCAGGGAAATGGTCACCATCACAACCACGGCAGCATGATCTCCAAGTTGGATGGTGTGAACGTTGTGATCGCTGTGGGTATGGGTCCACGGCTTGAGGACTCATTCAGTGAGGCTGGGATAAAAGTCTTTTACACCCGCGAAGCGGATCCGGATGCGATAATCGAGCAGTACCGTAGCGGAGCGTTTGAAGCAGATTCACGCGGATCTGTTTGCAAAAGCGGACATAATCATCAGTAGGTGAAGTTACAGCCATTGTCACACATGAGGTTCGCACAGGATAAAAATCCTCTGTAAAGCGTGGTGAACGCAGGTTCATTGCGCCAAGGTCGATATTAATGGTGTACCTTATGGCGTGACTCAATTCAAACCTCCAATAGATCCCACTCTGCACCTCATAAGCACTGGTGCGGACTCAGCACGACTGGACAGACTCGAAAATGGATTCCGGCAAATGCTGGAACCAGCTGTGTCTGTCTCTGCGATGCGTCTTGGTATAGTCAACTCTTTGCGGGTGGCGTATTACAATGCCGCCCGTTTGATTGATAACCGGGACGCTATTCTGTTATTTGCCCACCAGGATGTTGTGCCGGTAACCTCGGAAATGCTTGGCGAACTACCGATTGAGGTTCGCACACCTCTCCGTCAATATGTCTCGAAACAGTCTCTTGGACCGATCTGGTGGCAGACGTTACAGCAATTGTTGACCCGTGAAGATTTTGGATTCGCCGGGGTGGCGGGGAGCAGAGAGATGACTGCTGGCAAAGCGTGGTGGCAGAATCAAGCTCTGTCTGGGATGGTGATGCACCGTCGTGAGGAGGGAATTCGGGTTAACGCATATGGTCCCTGGACGCGCGCGCTGGTAGTGGATGGTTTGTGCATGATCTGCCGGGCATCTACGCTGCTGGATATGCCCCCCGTTAGAGGTGACCAGGGACATTTTCACTTCTACGACATGGATCTCTGCCTGAACGCGCACGCTCGCGGATTGAGCAACTGGACCATTCCACTAATGCTGCTCCACGATTCTGGCGGGGCGGCGACAACAGATTCCAACTGGCAAAAAGACCGTGAGTGGTTTGAGAATAAGCATTCGACTCATTTGCCGACGACCGTACCAGAACAATCTCTACCTGGTCTTACACCATGACCAACCTTCACCTCGTCGATAATCTTCCCGTAGACTTGAAGGAAGAGGTCAGCCAGGAGCTGGCCCGGGGTGGTCTGTGGACGGCGTTCAGTATCCAAACTCGAACCGGACTGAAAGTCATCGACTCGCCATATGAACCACGTGGCGAGGCACAGCGGGTGTTACAACGGTCTGGCGTGAGGGTGGGACAGCCAGTTTTGTTGCTGGGGACAGGTAGCGGTTATTATTCACAGGTAGTAGTTGAAGATCAGTACACTCCAGCGTTAGGCATCAGCCGTTCTCGAGCTCTCATCGAGGCAAATGTAAGGCGCTTGAAAAAACGCTTCCCCAAGAATGACGATGAGATCACTCTGGTCGCTGACGACGATTTCTCAGCAGTCTGGGATGATTATATCAAACCTTTCCTGGAAGCGCATCCTGACGCGGCAATAGTTAGACATCCCCGTGAAACCGCCGCCTTCCCCGGATTCTTCGGATCCCTGGACCTGCGTCTGGCGCGCTGGCGCGAGGGTTTGGAAGATGGACCGCGGTTCAGAGAGATTGAGCGGATGTTATTCGTGGGATCGGGAGCCTTGTTTGAGCGAGAACTCGTTAAGGAGTTCGCCGGGCGGGGGATCCAGGTCAGCACCATTGTTCAGCATGAAATTCAAGGATTGAGTGTTGAGGGTACGTTGCGGCTTCTGGACACTCATAAACCGGATCTCGTTTTGTCAACCAACTGTCGGGGATCCGATGAAAGCGGTTTGCTCCCGGAAGCATGCGAGCTGGCAGGAATAACTTGGGCGACCTGGTTGCTGGACGATCCTCGCTACCTGTTGAAACCGGACGAGTTTGAGGGCACTGGACGCAATCGACTGGGCTTTTGCTGGGACAGGAATGGTATAGATGGGTGGCGGGATTCAGGTTTCCAAAATGCGCACCTCCTGCCGCTCGCCACAAATGAGAAACTGTTCTCTCCTGGAGAGGGCATAGATGGACTGACCGCACGGATAGTGTTTGTCGGTAGCCCACGATTCGCCAGCGGGTTCGGTTTCTTCGCCGGATTGGATGGCTCAGATGCTGCAATGATAATCAGCAATGTTCTGGAAGAGGATATACTGAACGAACGTCGCTCACCCACTGATGAGGTTATCAAGGATCTGCTGGAAACGTTTGACGGTGAGAAGACCCTGGACATTGAGGCGCGTCGGCGTCTCCCCGCTTTCGCAATTCAGCAGGCTAATCTCGCCTATCGTGTCAAGTACTTGAATAGTCTGGCAGAACTCAAGCCGGTGGTCTTTGGCACCGGGTGGGAAGGCATGCTGGATGAACGTATCGAACTGCGAGCTCCTCTGGATTTCTACACTGAACTGCCACGCCTGTACAAGACAGACGCTGTCCATATCTCCCTGACAAACTTGCAAATGCGGTCACATCCGAATCAACGTCCCTTTGATGTGGGAGCGTGTGGCAGAGCTGTTCTTAATGACAGGTTGGAATCCCTACCGGACTTATTTGGTAAGGAACTGTGTAGCGAGATGACCTTCGAGTCCAGACAAGAACTGTTTGAGAAGGCGGTATCCCTAGTTGGGGATCAGGGCAAACGTCTAGAACTGGGCGAGCGTCTGAGGGAGAATGTGTTGGGCAGGCACACCATTCGTCATCGCGTGGACGAGATTTTGAGAGTTTGTCGATCTGAGGCTCAGTAAGAGTGAGTTTCACTGGCGGATGCAGATACTTCGGAGTACAATCCTGCTCGACACTCGTCAGCTAGATCCTTCTCGCACGGCAAACAGACACCGTGCGTCAGGATAACTTGTTTCGGGAACGGGATGACTTGTTTCGGCATCGGGATGACTTGTTTCGGGATCAGGATGACACACATTGTTCAAACCACCCTGTTTTCAGTCATCTCCAGCATTTACCTTTGTAGACGGGATCTCGAATGGCACTTCGCGAGTGATATATAAAGTTGGTGTGCACAGTTCAGGGTCCGCGCTATTTAGTACTTGCGTTCAGCCGTGTTACATTAAAGCGCAACGTTCAGTACGTAGCTCATAGTTCAGGATTCCACATTCCTTCAGGATACAATTCATGAATATCCGCTGGTTTATCCTTATAGCCCTTCTTTCCAGTACGTTGATACCATCTGATGCTCTGGCCCAGTACTTCGGCCAGAACAAGGTAAATTATCGAGATTTTGATTGGTATTACCTGAAGACGGAGCACTTCGACATCTACCATCCGAAGGAATACTTTGATGTCGCGGAGTTCACTGGCTGGGAAGCGGAAGAGGCCTTAATCAGCATTGAGGAATCGTGGAATTACACCTTGGAAGGCAGAATCACCATAATCGTGTACCCGAGTCATAACTCCTTCCAGAATAACAATGTATCAGGTGGGACTCCCAGCGAATCCACCGGTGGTTTCACCGAATTCCTCAAGAATCGCGTGGTGATCCCATATCAGGGGTCGAATTCAATGCTCCGGCATGTTATTCATCACGAATTAACTCACGCCGTGATGATGCGAATGCTGTACGGGGAAGGAATGCAGTCCATCATAACTGGCATCAGCCGTCTCCCATTGCCATTGTGGTTCATTGAAGGGTTAGCCGAATACGAGAGCAGATATGGGTGGGGTAACGAAGCCTCAATGTATATGCGCGATGCTATCATTAACGACTACTTGATGCCCATTGATTATTTGCAGGGGTATTTCATTTACAAGGGCGGGCAATCTGTTCTGTACTTCCTTGAGGAGAGGTATGGTGCTGAGAAGATTGGCGAGTTGCTGCGCAAAATACGTAGCCGTCGCAATTTCAGCGCCGCTGTCAAGGATGTACTGGGCTACGATCTTGAGGAGCTTTCAGAACGGTGGCATAAGCACCTTAAGCGTCAAATCTGGCCGACCGCTGCTCATTTCGAAGCTCCGGAAGATTTCGCAGTGCGCATTACTGACCATGAAGAGTGGTACAATTTCGTGAACACCTCGCCAGCGCTTTCTCCTGAAGGCGACCGAATGGTAATGCTCTCCGATAAAGACGATTACCTCAGCATTTACCTCGTGAACATGGTCACTGGCGACATCGAAGAGAAGATCGTCAGCGGTGGGGGGGGAGTTTACCTGTTTGAACAGTTGTTGTGGTTACGCCCCTGGATTGACTGGTCGCCTGATGGACGCAACATCGCGTTTGTGGCTGAAAAAGGTGGCGAAGATGCGTTGTACACCTTGGATGTCACCGAAAGCAAGATCACCGGTGTGTACAAGTTCGGTTTGGACGGCATCTTCAGCCCCAGTTGGTCACCTGATGGCGAGCGAATTGTCCTTGCCGGTTACCTCGGCGGAAAGACTGATCTGTACGTGCTGGATGTGGGAGATGAATCAAGCCTGAAGATGATCACGGACGACAAGTTCAGCGATTATGATCCGGATTGGGGACCGGAAAATCAAATCCTGTTCATCTCTGATCGAGGGAGTTATCTCGATCCAAAACAGCAGGTTGAAAACCTCTGGGATCTCGACTACGAACACCTTGATGTATATATGTACAGCTTGGATGATGAGACGATCAGTCGGATCACCAACGATTCGTACGAAGATCGATATCCACAATTTACCCCTCGTGATGGCATCATCAGCTTCGTCTCCGACCGAACTGGTGCTTACAACTTATACATGAAGGAACTGGCGACGGACGATACCTGGGCGGTTACCGATGTCCTGACCGGCGTTTTCACTCCCAGTTGGTCGAACAATGGCAGCCTCGCCTTCGCCAGTTTCTACAATGCTGGCTATGACATCTATCAATACAAGAATCCATTTGACGAATCTCGACGTAAGCAACCCAGTTTAACCTATTATCAGCAGGTCGCCCGTGGCATTATCAAAGATACCGAAGATCTGGAAGCACGATTGCGGGAGATAACCAATGGAGATTTGAAAGACCACGATACCATTTCCATTGAAGATGGTGATGTTGCTGAGAACCTCAGTGAACCTGTTCAGCCAGGCAGTGCCGAAGAACAGGAAATTCTGGAGGCGCTCGGTGCGATTCCAGGTGAAGATTCCGAGACGGAACCGTCTATCGCAGGTTTGGACACCAGTTTTGTCATCAGTGAGTCTGATCGCATTTTGGACGATGATCTGAAAGTGATCAACAGTGAAGATTTGTATATCATCACACCTGATACGGTCGATGTCCTCGAGGATCCATCGATTTCGACAGAAGATGCGCGGGTAGATAGCAGTGTGACAGTGGTTGATTCAACGCTTGGTGAGGAGATGGTTCGATTTGTTTCTGGTAGCCGATCGCGCCCTTCAGAAGATGTATCGTCCTCTTACCGTAACCATATCTTCTATCCGTCAGGGTGGCGTGGTGAGAAAGAGGAGGAGATCTTACTGTCAGATGCGGCACAGGATTCAATTCTTGACGCTGATGGGCGATTCATTCCTCACAAGTATAAACTGAAGTTCAGCCCGGACATCGTGACTGCAGCGGCTGGATACAGCGCATTCTTCGGATTGCAGGGGTATGGTCAGATCATGATTTCCGATGTGCTCGGCAACCATATCATCTTCATTGGCACCGACCTGTACTATAATTTCGAGAACAGCAATTTCAATCTGTTCTATTATCATCTACCAGAACGTTGGGATTTCGGGGGCGGAGTTTTCCACAACGTCTATTTCTTTGACGGTGGCAATGTCCGTGATCGTAACTGGGGAGCTTCCGGAACGGTCAGCTATCCTTTCTCACGGAACAATCGTATCGATTTTTCCGCCAGCTTGATCAACATTGACCGAGACCGTCTGGACCGGGATGTGGTTAGTTGGGATCAGGTGGACTATGTCTCAGAACGTAAGATGCATTTCCTTCTGCCATCGTTGGCGTATGTCTATGACAACACCCTCTGGGGTTGGACCGGCCCAATCAATGGATCGAGGTATCGTGTTGGAGTCTCCTACAGCCCTGATTTTGATGGTGAAGATCCAGCCGTCTCCAGGGATCTGTGGGGACTCGATTTCCGCACCGTTAATTTCGACGCACGGAAATACTATCATGTCGGGTTGGACTACAGCTTCGCATTTCGATTATCGGGTGCGGCCAGCTTTGGTACTCATCCCCAGACCTTCTTCCTCGGCGGCGTCAGCAATTGGATCAACCGGCGTTTTGAAGGTGGATATATTCGTGATGACATAGAAGAAATCTATTTTTCAGGATTCGCGACACCTTTGCGAGGTGCCGATTATTACGAGGATTACGGCACGCGTTACCTGCTATTGAACAACGAATTCCGTTTCCCGTTAATCCGGCAGGTGTTGTTTGGGTGGCCACTACCCTTCTATTTCAGCAATATTCGAGGTGCGGTATTCCTCGATGCGGGCGCAGCATGGTCGGATGATTTCTACCGTTTCATCGTTGATGCGCCAGGTGAAATGGCTGAGTTCGATGACTTCCACATGGGGTATGGCTGGGGTTTCCGAGTGAATTTGGGAATCTTCCTGTTGAAGTGGGACATGGCTTGGAAGAACGAGCTGAATAGCGTTTCATCGCCACGATATTATGTGTCAATCGGTGCCGATCTGTAGACATCTCAGCAAGCATTTATCATTACCTGAAGCCATGGACCCTCGTCTGTGGCTTCAGATTTTATGAGACAATTCATTCCAATTCCTGTGCAGTCCGTAGCTCCAGGAGCCATGTATTCCTCGGCGCTGTATGGGAACATTCATGGCAGATTCAAACAAATAATCGTAATTAACAAAATTCAATATTATACGAAAAAGGCGTTGCCTTGCAAGCCAAGAATTCTTATATTCAGTCTTGAAGCGAATGTCGTCCCAGTTGATAGACATCAAGGTTTTTACTTTGAGGTAATCCAGTAATATTGTTACAGATGAACCATTGCTTGGACCGATAGAACAAAGAACACAAAGCGATAGATGGGGGCTAGGATGAAGAGCGTGAAGGCTGTACTCGTGATTCTGTTGGTGATGGCTGCATTTTCCGCGCAGGCAGACATTATCATTACTGAGATCTTGTGTGATCCGATGGAAGTCAGCGACAACTACGGAGAGTGGTTCGAACTTTATAACAGCGGCGCAAGCGCTGTTGATATGACGGGTTGGACAATCTCCGACGATGGCGGACAATCCTACACTTTTGCGGCGATAAGCATAGAAGCCGGAGAGTTTCTGGTAGCAGGTATCAGTGGCAATATGTCATTGAATGGACATGTCGAGGTTGACATTGACTATGGGGGTTTTACCCTCGATAACGAATATGATGAGATAATACTACTGGATGAAAGCCAGGTAGAAATTGACCGCGTCGAATACGATAACACGCAGGGCTGGAATGTATCCGTAGGTACTTCTATGATACTGCTGGACTTTGGTACCGATAACAACGTCGGAAGTAACTGGGGTTTGTCCAGCAAGCGTTGGCCTGAAGGAACAGGCGATTTCGGAACACCCGGTGAACTCAATACTGATCCCTATTCGACACTCGACTTGGTGATCTCAGAAATTATGTATGATCCATATAGCTCAGTAGACAACTACGGTGAGTGGTTTGAAGTTTATAATGCCGGACCAGATACCGCGAACCTGAGGCTCTTTGTATTCAGCGACAATGGGGGACAAGATTTCCTGGTAGACGAGGACGTGTTCATTGAGCCAGATGGTTATGCGGCATTGGTGATATCGAATAATTTTAACCTTAACGGTGGTGTCGTCGGTGACTTTGACTATTCAGGATTCGTTCTCGATCAAACCGCAGATGAAATTATAATGACTGACTTCGAGAACACGGTTGTTGATATTGTGGAGTATGACGAACTTGGCAGTTTCCCAACGGCGGAAGGCGCATCGATCTATCTCATTGATCTTGAATCCGACAATGCTGATGGTAGTAACTGGGCAGTCGCAACTCTTGCTTGGCCGGACAGTGAAGAAGATTTTGGGTCACCAGGGTATGAGAACCAGGATGTTCCGCCCACACCGCAGATCGTGGTTTCCGAGATTCTGTATGATCCATATAGCTCAGTAGACAACTACGGTGAGTGGTTTGAACTTTACAATGCTGGCGTGGAAGTTGTGAATCTGCGTCTATGGCGATTCAGTGATAACGGTTCCAACGCATTCAGACCACCGAACAACCTGTTCGTCGAGCCCGGTGAGTATTGCGTTCTGATGATTTCTACCAACGTGGGGCTCAACGGCAACTATGCTGGCAACTACGATTACACAGGTTTTGTACTTGACAATGTTGAGGATGAGATCTTCGTTCAGGACATCGCCGGTACTTTGATAGACGAAGTGAGTTATAACGAAGCTGAGGGATGGCCTTCGGCATTTGGAGCGTCGATATACTTGACGGATCTGGGAGCTGACAACAGCGATCCCGCATTCTGGAGCATCTCTCCAAACGCTTGGCCTGGTAGTTTTGGTGACTTCGGATCGCCTGGCGAAGAGAATCCTCCTGTTGCACCTATCCCGGAGATCGTCATCACTGAAATCATGTACAATCCAACGGCGTCTTCGGATAATTATGGTGAGTATTTCGAGCTCTACAACGCTGGTTCAGAGGCGGTGAACCTGCGTCTTTGGGAATTCTACGATAGCGCCAACGATTACTTCTTCGTCAACACCAGCCTGTTCGTCGTGCCAGGCCAGTATATCGTTCTATGTGTCAGTTTGAATACCAGCCTTAATGGCAATGTCATGGGTGACTATGATTATAATAATTTCGACCTGGACAACACCTCGGATGAAATCTACGTGAAGGATATCCGGGGCAATTTGATTGACGAAGTCGAATATGCCGATGGTGGCGGTTGGCCACAGGCCACGGGAGCGTCAATCTATTTGATGAGCACCGATTCCGATAACAATGTCGGTGCTAACTGGGCGATTTCAGATGAATTATGGCCGGGTAGTGCTGGTGACTTCGGCTCACCGGGTGCTGGCAGCGGTGATGCCGGCGCGTTGACATTGACCCCTGTGGTTGCGACTGTGCCTGCTGGTGGTGGTAACATAGTTTATGATGTGAATCTGTCGGTCTCATTGCCGGGTACATTCCCGAACGTGTTCTATCGTAGAGAAGTCATTCTGCCTGATGAGAGTGTGGTCGTTGCCGGAATCCAATACTTCACAGTGACGCCATTCATGAATATCACGTTGACTGGTTTGACACAGGGGATTCCGGGCGGAGCTCCGGCTGGAACATACAATTTTGTCGGATATGTGGGTTATCCCACGGTGTATGTCACCGACAGCTTCATGTTTGAGAAAACTGGTGCGACTGCGGATGGGTGGAGCGAGGAGGATTTCTACGGCGATGGGCTTGGCTTTGAGTCAACTCGTGATGCTGAAGTAGTGAGTCTGGCGCTGCCTGAAGAGTTTTCAATAGGACAGGCCTATCCGAATCCATTCAACCCCAGCACCGCGATTTCGCTGACTCTGCCTGAAGCATCTGACTTGTCGATCGTAGTCTACAACGTAAACGGTCAGCAGGTTGCAGAAGTGGCGAATGGAATGTTCAGCGCTGGCAATCACAACTTGACCTTTGATGCCTCTGGTATGGCCAGTGGTTTGTATTTCATGCGCACGATTGTGCCCGGTCATCTCACCCAGGTTCAGAAGGTGATGTTGGTTCGCTAGTCAATAATACAAGCGAGTTGGCCAGGTTTCCTGTGCTCAATCTAACGGCCAGGAGGAACATGTTTTCCTCTTGGCCGTGCTAGTTCTAGGTGATCTAAATAGGATTTGACTAAATTTGAATTGTATTTGCGTTCATGCGGCTGTGTGTTTAAACTCAGTCCGGATCACACCCAACAGTCGATCATATAACCCAGCAATGGTCATGAGATGAAAACTCACTTTAAAGTACTTGCGCTCTTCTTTTTTCTATTTCTAACCACTCACTTTGCCGTGGCAGAGAATTACTCATTGTATGTGAACAAAACTGGGGGTGATAACAGCCTCAGTGGGCGTACATTCGAGCTGGCATGGAAAGATTTTGGATACGCTATCAATAGGATAGTTACTGACGATTATAGTTCTACTGATGTCATACGGCTGTATTTGACAAACGGTCCATTTCACTTGGGTGAGGAAAAATCGCGTCTACCGGAGGGTGAATTTACTGTAAGCTTTTCGCCTCGGCAGAATGATCGGGATGGCATTCCAGAGTTGATAATTATCGGCTGGGACAACAATACCTCAACAGAACAGGAACAAATAATAACTGGAATAAACACCGATCACCCATTGGAGTTCACTGGAGGGGCTGGCTCAACGGGATCGTCGGGATCTTCCGGGACATCTGGTTCTCCTGGATCAGGGAGCTCCTCGGGCTCAGGGGGACGTTCGTCCGGGTCAGGGCGTTCGTCTGGATCAGCCGATATGGCCGCTTTTACAGGTAGTAATGGAGGCATATATACCTACAATTGGCGTCCTGAAGAGGAATATAACTTTGGCTGGCAGAGGGGAGCGACACCAGCGGCGCTCAAAAGATATGTTGAAGACAATCCGGATAAGAAAACACAAAAATGGCTTTACAATACTATTGTAAATCATTTTCCCAGCAGATCTGATGGTAACACTCACTTTGGTATTTATATGCTCCGTCGTGAGATGGTTGTTGGTATAGATTCAGTATCTGGCGAATACTACAACTATAAACCTATTGACAAGGAGTTTATAACAGATGCCAATGCTAAAGAAAACTACTATAACATTGATTATTTTGTTGAACCAAGCACATATAGAAACGAAGAATGGAGTGTGGAATATCTTAGTGATGCTACGGCCAATGAATCACATAAGCCATATAATAACTGGAAAGTGACTATCAATACAGGTGTAAATCTAAATCCTGAGTCAAGCAATGTGGTGATATATGCCCCAGTCCTCCGAAGGCTCTTTGAAGCTAAGTTCACAGAAAGAATAGAATTGAGGAGTCTGTCATTCCGATGCGCTAATCCATTTCCACGCGAGCCAGCTGTGTTAATAGAACGTTGTAACAAGGTTAGGGTTATAGATAGCAACATTAAGTACATTAATGGTGTAGGGATGAAAATAAGCCATTGTACAGCCAGATCAGAATTTAAGAATTGGTGGTCTGAGGAGATAGAAACCAGAAAGATGTGGAAATATGATGATGTGTTGTTACAAAATGTTACGGCGAAAGATTGTGGCCTATATGGAATATCAATAAACCAATCTATCGGAGTAACGATGGAGAATTGCGTGTTGGAGGGAAATAATTGGCTTGCATATCGTGCCGGGACTATGTCGTGGGCATGTGGTGCACTTAAAGCATTTCAAATACGCCATGTTAAGATAATAGGGGGTGAATACAAGAATAACTACGGGTTTGGTTTTTGGGTTGATCAGGATGGACGCGATATAACTTTCGAAGACTTCTCCTCAACTGGAAACTATAGCGCAGGTCTGTTTCTGGAAATATCACCCGGGCCGATAAATATAATAGACAGTGAGCTAAGGAATAACGGTATTAACCGGGATGTGAACATAGGGAATGGGCCAGGACTGGGGCCGAAATGTGGATTATTGTTGAACTCGGTCAGTGATCTTCGTGTTCAGGGGACGATTATTGACCAGTCGGGCGTAGATAACACTTTTCCGGTTCGCGTATCCGATACGGAGCGAGTAGATGATAGAAATATGAAACTGCTATGGGGAGGGAATGCAGATCAGTATATGGACAATATCCGCTTCAAGAGAACCACCTTTATCGCCCCCACAAACCAGGACAGCAAGGCCACTTTCTTTGGAACATCGAGAAAACGGGAGTTTTGCAGATTCTGGCAGACTACTGACATAGTTAAACCTGTCTGGATGATTGGAGAAGAAACTATATCTGGAACGCCTGAGGATATCGAGTACTGGTATAAGAAATGTGGAGACTAGTGCTGCACTGCACTTCAGTCTTTATTTGGGTCGGTAGTTGTATCCTGATGCATCGAGATAATTCAGCCAACGGGGAAGACGTTCGTGGAAGGAGGATGTGTTCACGCTAGTTGGCGATGACCACAGCCTTTCGCTCATGGCGCACAAACGCGGCAGTAACATGTATTGCAAGTGCGATTCGTTATCGATGCGCTCAGTCCACAGGTTGCCCTGCCCGCCGAGAATTCTGGGTCGAGTTTCATCAGGTAACGAATCCGGTGCAGGGTCGAATTTCAGGACTTGATCCAGAGTCAGAACAGCCTCAAATGCTTCTGGTTCACCCGCTTCAGCCTGTGCATAGTCGAAGTAGCAGTGCGATGTAGCGCTCATCACCACCTCATGTCCTGCTTTGGCTGCATTCAGTCCATGTTCAGTTGAACGCCATGCCATCACTGTCGCAGTCTTGGTCAATCCTCCCTCGAGAATCTCATCCCATCCGATAAGGCGTTTGTGGTGGGCTCGCAGGACTATTTCTATCCGACGAATAAACCATGATTGCAGTTCGTTGAGGTTGGACAAACCTTCCATATTCATTCGTTTCTGGCACTTTGGGCAATTCGCCCAGCGGGTTTTCGGGCATTCATCGCCGCCGATGTGAATGAACCCACCAGGGAACAACTCGCATACCTCGCCCAGTACGTCTTCCAATAGTGAGAAGATGTCCTCGTTGCCTGCGCAGAACACATCATCGAAGATGCCCCAGGTAGAGGGTACGGGTTGCCAAACTCCGGTGCAGGACAGCTCGGGATATGCTGCCAGCGCCGCACGAGAGTGTCCGGGCATTTCGATTTCTGGAACCACGGTTATATGTCGATCGGTGGCATATTGTACGATATCGCGGATATCCTCCTGAGAGTAATAACCGCCGTAACGGTTGCCATCAGCTTCAGTCCGCCAGGCGCCGACTTCGGTTAGATAAAGATGACTAAGAATCTCGATTCGCCAGCCTTGATCGTCTGTGAGGTGCCAGTGGAAAACGTTGATTTTGTGCCAGGCCAGCACGTCGAGGTATCGTTTGATGACATCTACAGGAAAGAAATGACGGGCGACATCAAGGTGCATTCCCCGCCATCTGAAACGCGGAGAATCATCGACGTGAACACGTGGGAATAACAGGTGGTCGCTTTCCTGACTGGCTGAAATTAGTAACTGCAGCAGGGTTAGCAGGCCATAGAATAGGCCGGAGCTGTCAGAATAGCCCACTTCAATATAATTCGTGCGGGTGTGCAGCGAATAGCTTTCGGGTGAGGAATCATCATTTTTTGAGATACGAAGCGCTGCCGATTTAATCTCGGGTGAGGAGGCAAATGTTACCTCCGGCAGGAGCTTCTTCATCCAGGGACGCAAGGGTGCTACTGCTGCGTCGAATGCAACCTGATCCAGACCAGCGACGGGCAGCTTCAACGGTAGTCGCATGAAGTCTTCTCCGTGCGAAATCCGTTGCGGCGCGGGAATAATAGGCAGGATCAATTCATCCACAGTTTAGGATATTCCTCCCAACCGATAAGGTGCGCTGATACACGCCAGTAGCCGAAATTACCGTCATCGTCGATTGGTCGCATGTTCTCGATCTCAAAGTGGACGTTGTGTTCGCCTGCATCCAGATGGTCAGTCAGGTCTATGAAGATCGGGTCCACTTCAACTCCCGGACACCACCCGCTGCGGCTGTAGTCAGATGACCAAGTACCGTCTGTCCATTTGGCGGTGTAGGGATTGCGATCTCGGTAATTGCCGCAATCATCACGCCAGGGGTGAAGTCGTTCGACAACGACTCCGTCCACCGAGATCACGTTCGGCTTGGACACGAACTCATCCTCATCACGGCCGTCTGTGCAATGCCCGGTGACGATATAGACCATGACCACACGCTCAAGACCTTCAGGGATCTCTACTTGAACGTCCACTCCGTCCGGCATGTCCTGCGCGTTGAAGCTCGTGGTGTAATAGACAGGAGCTGCCCAATCCGGGGCATGTGCAGATGTATCAGGAATCAGCTCGATATCCAACGAAACCGCCCAGCCCGGGCTGACCCAGGTATCTACAAATGCGGTAAAGTGGCATTCGCCGGTCAGCATCGGGGCTAAATGAGTGACGTCGAGAGTGTGGTTGGTTTTGCCACCGTAGGAAGTCATGAAACGTACGAGCTCGATATCCGGACCGTTCAAACAGGACAAGCGGAGGTTTCCGGCGCGGTCCCATCGGTCATACACGGTCAACATGTCCTTTGGAATCGGACTGAGGGTGACATGAGCGAGGATCCGGGTGTCAGACGAAAATTCAGGCATTATCAGACTGGTTTCAGCTTCTCGACCGTTGTCCAGGGCAAAAACTGGCGTTTCGACATACAGATCCGAGGAATCCGGGTTGAAATGCAATACTTGATGGTCGAAGACGGGAATAATCACCGATTCTTCCGCTAATGTGACCGTTGAAATCGCAAGAATTAGTAGAGTCATGGAAGTGCGCATATCATCATCTCCTTCTGGAGAGGTTCCAGGAAGAACCAGAATATCACAGTGGTTATCAGCCGCGCTTGCAAGTAAGCACGGGCCTGTGGCACGGATTATCGAACAGCAAAGGTGCGTATCTCAAATGGTTTCATGCTGAAAGAAATGGTCGCGGCGTTAGCATCGCCGATGGGTCGTTCTATAAGATCTGTTTCAAATAATAGATCATTCGGATTTGTGCTGCTCAGAATAGCGTTCGAGTGGCATCCTCGGGTTTCGACGACGCGAAGAATCCATTCTCCTCCATCCTCAGATCGTTTTACGGTAGTCAGTGCCAATCCCTCGCCAGCAAGTTGGAACGGCATCCTGTTCTCTGTTGCCTGAACACCTGGAAATACCAACGGTGGCTGATTCAAACGTGCGGCGGTTTCGATCACATCCGACCGAATCAGGTCTTTCGGATGCGGGTAGAACGAGTAGGTGAAATCGTGTTCGCCACGGTCGGCGTCCGGATCGGGATAGCTGGGCGAACGCAGGAGGTTGAGGCTGATGACGTTATCATGGACACCGTACCCATACTTACAATCGTTGAGCAATGCCGCACCACGATCATTGTCAGACAGGTCGGCATAGCGGTGTCCAGCACTCTCGAAACGCGCTGAATCCCATGAGGTGTTGCGGTGGGTGGGGCGATAAACATGCCCGTATTGAATGTCGAAAGCCGCCCTGTCGCTGATGACATTGACTGGGAAATTCACCCGGAGCATGCAGTGATTCTCATGCCAGTCAACACGGGTCACAAAGCGTAGCTCGGGGGATGAATTGAAGAGGAATATGTCCTGTTCGATGCGAGAGTTTTTCCACTCGAATATGAGTCGCAACCCACTTCCGACAGCTCCTGAACCCAGCGACTCGATGCTGATACATTTCGCTTCACCGAGCAGGTTGGTCTCGTAGAACTGGTCGATGTCCCAAGCGTCCCAATCGTTCGGGCGGTCGGCAAAGAGCAGCAGGCGGTTTCCGGATTCGTCCGGAGGGATAGCATTCCAACCAGTTACTCGATCTACAGCGTGAATTAACTGACCGTCATGATTGAATTCGTAGCGGATCAAGTCGTTTTCGAGGACCAGAGTGTCGAGTGTATTACTCGCCTGAGCTTCGCCTTCAATCAGTTTCAAAGTCGTCAATGACAGGGGAGGGAGATCGACATGAATCCAAGTTTTCCCCGCGATCTGTTGCGAAGGGACCACTATTCCAGAGTGATCGATCACCGATACAGCGTTCATCTCATTCGGCAACTCAATCGCTCCGGCAAAACGTTCGCTCAGCGGGTTGAACAGGGTGATGGCGTTCGTACCCTCAGTGCCGAGCTTTGCCAACGCTGCCGTTTCCAGCTCCGCGCAGGTCGCGTGAATGCTGGCGTATTCTTCAAGAGTGACCCGATAAGTCTCGGTGATGCTCGAGCCGGGCAGTATGTCGTGGAACTGGTTGATGAGTAGAGTTTTCCAAGCTGTTCTAAGCTGATCGGCTGGATATGCGTCCAATGGCAGCATTGTGTACAGCATTTCCACGGCCTGCAGACGATACTCGAGCTTGCGGTTGCCACGTTTTGTCCGGGCCTGAGTGGTCAGTGTGCCGCGATGCAGTTCGAGGTAGAGCTCGCCATTCCATCGTTCCAGTTTATCCCGATAAGCTTCCAACTCGTTGAAGAAGTCGGCCACTTTGCCGAAACGCACTTTCGGTGCGCCTTCGAGATCTGCCATTCTTCGACCGTACTCGACATTCTCGGCTTTCGGGCCGCCGCCACCATCACCTACCCCGTAACTGCTCAGGAATACATCGACTCGATCCTTTTCAGGGAAAGTGTCTCTGCCCGGGATCAAGTAATCGGCGTCCAGCATGCTGTTGTAATTGTTCTCAGGGGGGAAATGGACCAGCACCTCGCTACCGTCTATTCCACGCCAGACAAAGGTTTTATGGGGGAACTCGTTGAACTGGTTCCAGGATATTTTAGTCGTAACGAAATACTCGATCCCAGCTCTTCTCAGAATTTGGGGCAGGGCTGCGGAATATCCGAAAACGTCCGGCAGCCAGAGGTGTTTGACGTCAATGCCGAACTCATCGAGGAAGAAGCGTTTGCCGTATAGCAATTGACGAACCATCGACTCGCCGGAAATGAGGTTGCAGTCGGCCTCCACATACATGCCGCCCAGAGGTTCCCAACGTCCCTCCTTAACCCAATTCTTGACCCGTCCATACAACTCCGGTTTGCGATCACGGACGTACTCATATTGATGAGGTTGCGAGGCGCCGAATAGGTAGTCCGGGTATTGTTCGAGCAACGCGCACTGGGAGGCGAATGTTCGCTCGGCTTTGCGTTTACCCTCTCTAACCGGCCATAGCCAGGCGGTGTCGAGGTGGGCGTGACCGATGGCGACGGTGTTGAGGTCGGACTTGGTTGCTGGTTGTTTCAGCTCAACTGCCAGACGTTCTCGTGTCGCGGATATATTCGCGGTATTCTCACCGTATATATCAATCGCTTCGCTGCCGCATCGGATCAGTCTTGCCCGACGTACACCCTCTTCCGGCAGCTGACGGATCAGCCCCAGCATGATGTGCAGATCAAGCCACAAATGCCACAGATCATCGTTAAAAACTGCGAGTTGGGCGGCTCTCAACTCGGCGTTCCATTCACCGTAACGTTTCGGTGAATCGTGAGCCGGGTCAGGTTCGGTGGTCAGGCCGAAGAGGTCGTTGGCGGAAGCGTCAACCCATAGCTCAACCTTCTCACCGCCATCCGCTGAATCAAACAGGGGAACTATGTCGCGGGAATAATCCTTCTCGAAAATCGACCCGCTGCTGATGCCTTGCATGATGTGGCCGTTGGCGGCGTAGACCAAGCCTTCTCCGCCTATATCCAAGCGGGCGACCACTCGTTTTCCTGACCACTCGGCGGGCACGGTCGCCTTCATCCGCATCCATGCCATCTGCCAGTTGCTGCCCCAGCTCTCGCCCTCCTTGAGTGGCAAATACTCCAGCGATTCTCGGTCGGGAAATGGTATCTCTTCATCCATCCGGGCGACTCGCACCTCAAATTCACAAGTGTCACCGAGGATCTGTTTCGCGATCCGGTCGTAGAAGCGTTCGATACGAGTTATGTACAGTTTCTGCTGCTTTTTATCCATCAGAACGGTCATCCGTTACAGTGCTGGAAATCATAGTTGATTGTCGTCGCTGACCACGAATCCGCTGTCGCTATCGTCACGGGTCATGGTTCGTAAGGAATGAACCATCTTCTTCAGATCAAACGCGCCACCGATGCTGAACCAGATTACAGATATCATCGCGATGACGAGCTGGATGTAAATGTTAATCTTCCAGAATTGCATCCAGGCATCGTCGGAAACATCGTGTGAGAGGTTGTAGATTGTGCCGACAACGAAGACCGCGAACCAGAGAAATGTCCAGGCGTAGTTGATCACGAAAATGAATTTGTCGCCGGTGGAGAACTCCTCGGTCATACCGAGAATTTTCCAGATCCTCTTCTGACCGATATCCACGCGTCGTATTTCCCCGGCCTCATCATATTCACCACGGTGCAGCAGCTTGTCAATGTTGAATTTCCGCTTGCTGGTCAACAGCGATACGCTTACGTACAGCACAGATGCCGCGCCCATGCTGATGGCCCAGAACATCTGCCCGTTGATCGGAAAATTATCGACGAACTGGTGAATGATAATACCACCAACCGCTATCCCTGAGCCGATAGTCATGGCGGTCCAGGCTGCGGCAGTTGTTCCCCTGTTCCAATACAAACCGCCAATAATCACCGCGCCGGAACCACCTGC
>CAJVXH010000025.1 GCA_913009835.1 uncultured bacterium | reverse complement strand
CCCGTCACACCAACGCACTATCCCGCCGGAGCCTGCAGACGTGCGATACTGTCACGCATACGAAAGAGCAGCTGCGGCAGATTAGGCAGTAGATCAGGGTGGTGGGGGGGTGGGGGGGGGGGGGAGGGGGGCGGGGGGGGGCGGGGGGGGGGGGCGGGGGGGGGGGGGGGGGGGCGGGGGGGCGGGGGGGGGGGGGGGGGGGGGGGGGGGCTAATTATATACAAGCGTACACTGGCGTGCGTACAAAACAAGCTGTATCTTACCCGAAGGAGGAAGTATGAAAAAGCTACTGGTACTCGCACTGGGGCTGTATTGGTTGTGACCTCGATTTGTTTTGCTAGCGGCCCACAGCCCCCGCGTATACGCAAAAGGTTCTCTTGGGACCTCCCAGTCCGGCACCCGACTACCTGCAGGTAAACAGTGCCCCTCTGGCTACGATCATCAGCACCGGCACACAGAATTTCCAAGCGACTCTGCATGGCCAACTGACAAATGGTGATTTCAGCACATTAGCAGGATGGCTGGAGACGGATTATGATGAGGAGATTGGTTACCTTGAGGGTGAGGCAACAGAAGAATATGGTATTGTCAATGAATCAGGTACTTTTTCAGAGGATCTCGGCGACACCTCTCCCACGATGTGGATTCAGAAGGCGTTCATGCTCGGAGATCCTCCTCCTGAAGTCCCGATTTTCGACTCAAACTCATATTATCGCGTTCAGCCGCTTCAGGGTGTTGGTGGTAATTGATCGACTATTGAGGGGGCTGATTATAGCCCCCTCGTGTTTATTAGAAGGGACTTGTTCATGAATCCAAATCGATTCCAGATACTGATATGTATGATCTTGTTGTCCTCAATTTCTCCAGTGGCTCAAGCGCAGTCTCTGGATTCAGATATTCTCGCCGGCTCACGACCGACTGTCGGCGCTTTTGCGTGCAGCCAGGACGAAACCACTCTACTCGTTGCGACGAAGTGGGGATTGTGGAAATCGGATGATGCGGGCAACACCTGGACGGACATAACTGAAGGGTTGCGTGCGCTAAGCAACTACGAGCTGTATAAAATCTCCAAGATTGAAGCTTGGGATGAGAATGCTGACACACTGTTTGCGCACATAAAGTACGAACCCGCGCACAATTGGGAATTAGTAATCAGTGAAGATGGGGGTGTCACCTGGCGCGCCCTGGATCTTGGCCTGACCTACCATTGGGGGACATTTCTCTGCATTCAGGATCGCACGGACCACGATCATCTCATCCATGTCACTCACGACGAGGTTCATCATTCTTACGATTTTGGACACACCTGGTCCCAGGCGCAACAATATGACCCGGAACAAGCGCAAAAGTACGAGTTGATGCAGGACAAGTATTCGCCGAACACTCTGTGGCTCGCAGGATGGGCGCAAAGTGAAAATCAACCCGGAGGAGTACATCGCAGTGATGACATGGGTGCTACCTGGACTCCGTTGATTACTGATCCGTATGGCCTGACAGGCTATTACTATCTCCAGATTCAGGATATCGTGCAGATTGATTCACTCACTCTCGTTGTTCCGGTGTCCACCGGTCGTCTCGAACCAACCGGAGCTGCACCAAAATACCTCCTGAACCTGTTGTTATTGACGGAAGATCGAGGAGAGACTTGGCAGGTGCTGGACGACAGGCTGCCCGAGAAGTTTGGCCCCAGCTACCTCGTCCAGGATGGGAATAATCCGAACACGTTCCACACAGTCAACTTCATTCACCGGATGGCGAAAGGTGTTTATACGACTTCGGATCTGTCGCAACCGTTTGAGCTTCATAATGGATTTAATGATGGGTACAAGAGCACACGTTTTCTAACCAAGAATATCTTCAACGGCAACGTTTACGTCGGTATGAATGGCGCAGGGCTTTTCAGACTGGATGGGAATGGTGGTGAAGCGGTGGAAATGCCGATACCAATTGGACTTGGACGCAATCAGTCAATTTTCCCGCATGGTGACGAACTCTTTTCCGTCGGAAATAACGATGAAGTTCAGGAGCATTACTCATTCCAGTCGCAGGAGTGGTCGGTTATGGGCTTGGAGCGTGAAGAGGATGGCTATTTATTGCGAACGCCGTTTGTTGATGATGAGGGAAATCTGCTTTGCATCGGATATGATTGGTATTCTGAAGCCGCTTCTCGGTTTGCCGTGTTTCAGTACAATTCGAATCAGGGTTTGTGGGAACGAATTTCAGACACCTATACCGATCTCTGGTCGAGCATAACAGACGATTACCCTTTTCCACTGTTGAATCATGGCACCTATGATTGGTGTGTACCGATTCATTCCGAAAGTGGGGCGGGGGTAATTGTCCGTGATCGCGAAACATCTGCATGGTCACAACTTCCGGAAACAACGCCGGCTGGGTATATTTGCTATTCTGTAACATCTGCTAGTGACTGCATCTATGCATTGGCATATTATGGTGATATTTTCGTTTCCAGCAGCTTTGACCCGGCGTGGATGCCATTGCAGTTTCCAGATTACACGCAGTTGGATTCACGTTCACCTATCAGCTATCAAAATGGTCAGCTTCACCTCGTTGGAGTAGACAACTTCTACACGTATGACGGGTCAGTGTGGTCCGGCATCCCGTTGCCTTCTGAATGGCAAAAGGCGACTTTTTGTCCAGATCAACCGGGGCGGCTCGCTCTATGGGATGGTGAATCACAATATCTGTTCTTGTCGGACGATCTGGGGCAGTCATGGCTGGAAATTGCTGTTAACAGGCCGGAAGAGTTCTATGGAGCAATTCAAAACACCGCCCAGATGGTGTTCAATGGTCCGGACGAATTGTTGTTATGTAGTGGGCTTGGCGTAGTGCGCCTGGACTTGACCCAAGTGTCGGTTGACCCTGAGGAACCGATAACCACTTATGAATTCAGCTTGAGCGTTTACCCCAATCCATTCAACCCCTCGACCACCGTTCGTTACACGTTGCCCCAACCCGCTATGGTCAATATTTCGGTGCATGATCTTCTTGGGAGACGTGTCGCCATGCTTGCCGATGAATGGCGGTTTGCTGGCGAGCATACGCTTATCTTTGATGGTTCTGGCATGGCCAGCGGCACATATTTTCTTCGCGTATCTTCATCCTCAGGTTTGAACTCCTCGCAAAAGCTCATATTGATAAAGTAGCCATCACCCTGTAGCACCCCAGAGACAGGCATGGAGAGTGAATCTCCGATTAGGTACCTTTCATTTGTTCGGAGTTTCACAAGCTCTATCTTGCGGAATGCACGTCTTGTAAAGAGTGAAATTCCATCGCAAGTTTCTCGTAGCTGCATATTTGCACCGCAGCTACGATTGGACAACGGGATCAACGCGCAGGGGTAGTGGTATTAACCCTGCTACACAGGATGGGTCATGCCAGACGAAACCCTGCAAGACATTCTCAATCGAAGCAAAGACTCGATGGAAACATCTGACAGCGATGGCGCATTAACAAGAATCGCGGTCATCGGTGCTGGAACAATGGGTCTGGGCATTGCCCATGCTGTAGCGTCCAAGGGACTGGAAGTCCTCCTGATTGAAAAGGACGACTTAAGCCTTGAAGCAGCCATCAAGCAGCTATCGATAAATCTGGATCGTGAAATCGCGCGTTGGGGCATGACTGAATCTGATAAACGCGCTGTCCTCAGCCGCATACACAACACCACCAACCTGGATGAGGTTGAGGGTTATCGTCTGATAATCGAGTCGATTCCCGATATCATGGAACCGAAGGTCAATCTCTTCAAGCAATTGGACTCGATGGCCAACCGGGACACGGTTTTCGTAACGAATACATCTGTCCTGTCTGTCACCGAGTTGGCGGAAAAGACCATCCGTCCGGACAAGTTTATCGGGATGCACTTCCTTCATCCGGTTGTGAAACGGAACATGGTCGAGATCGTGCGTGGCTTGCAGACCAGCGACGAGACCTTTGAATTTACAAAGAGCTTCGCGGAAGCCATCGACAAGACAGTGGTTGAGGTTTACGAATCCCCCGGCTACGTTACCACTCGAGTCATCCTTCCAATGTTGAATGAGGCTATGCACACCCTTATGGAAGGCGTGGCGACCGCAGAAGGAATCGACACCGCCATCCGGCTCGGATACAATTTCGTGCAGGGACCATTGCAACTGGCCGACCAGATGGGACTGGATGAAGTCCATTCATGGATGGAAGCCATGTTCCACGAGACCGCTGAGCAGAAGTATCGACCATGTCCATTGCTCCGCAAGCTGGTGCGTGCCGGTCACCTCGGCGTGAAAACCGGTCAGGGCTTCTTCACTTATGATGAAACCGGACGTCAGATACTTGACAGTGATGGGGTTCTCTAATGACGGAACAGCAGCATCCTTCTGGTTTTACACTGTGGCTTCGAAGCACAGTAGAGAACGAGTTGACGAACCTGATCGTCAATGAGATCGAAGCAGAACTCGGTCGTAGAGGGATGAATGTTGAACTCGTAGACGCAGCGAAGTTGGCCCGTCAAGCTTATGTCAGCAAATCCTCGAAAAAAGACATTGCACTTGCTATTGCCATGACCGCCGATGCGCTGACCCGTCACGGGATCGTCTGCCTGATCCACGGCGCCCGATCCTCCGCGCATGATTTCGCCTGGAGAAAACGTACTCCCGGACGTCTGCTGGATGTTGTCTGCGCTGATGAAGGTGTCACTGTTGCGGGAAAAGGACCGTTCTTGACCTTGCATCCGTTGGATATTGACAGCGACGACAACCCACCTGATCCGCCGTCCGTCGCCCAGATTCGGGACGATGAGTCTGGCGATGCCTCATCCGAAGCTATTTCCATCAATCCTGACGAGACTCACTCCGAAGACACTCCTCGTTGGAATACCAAGCCGCTGTTTGACGCTCTGACTAAAGCTGGCTGGATTCCGGCTGCTATTCAATCGTCCAATGGCGACGATGAACTCCTCCGCAAGCGCCTCAAGGATCTCGGGTATCTCTGAGTCTGGAGTCTGGAGAGTGAATCATACCACGGACTTAAGTCCGTGGTATGAAGTTGAATGTGCCCCAGACATTTATGTCTGGGGTCATCCGACAAATAGAAACGTTGGTAATCCCAGACATAAATGTTTGGGGTCATCCGACAAATAGAAACGTTGGTAATCCCAGACATAAATGTTTGGGGTCATCCGACAAATAGAAACGTTGGTAATCCCAGACATTTATGTCTGGGGTCATCCGACAAATAGAAACGTTGGTAATCCCAGACATAAATGTCTGGGGCACGTTGTAATTACAAGTCGAGGACACTTATGCCGTTAAGGGCCCCTTGCTCGTCAAGCGCGTTCAGAAATGCATTTTAACACTTTCGGGCTCATCCTGAGGACTGCGAAGGATCTCGGTGTTGACCTTCAGATATTCCGCGCATTTCTTTGCGAATTCCTGATATGGGCTATATATTGGTAGTCTATACGAATTTGACTCGAATGTGATACTCACCAGGGGGAAATCATGAAGAACTTCATCAAGACACTCTGCTTTTGCGCCATGATCATAATGGTCATCTCACCAGCATTCGCCACGACCCACAACGTCCCTGCTGATTTCAATACCATCCAATCCGGTCTGGATGCTTCGGCGTCCGGCGACACGGTGCTGGTGCAGCCCGGCACCTACTACGAGAACATAGACTGGCCGGATATCAACGGCATCAAGCTGATCGCCGCTGGGATCGCTTGTATCTATAATTCCAATCCCACTATCATCAACTGCACCCTTGACGGAAATTCCGTTGGTGAAGGCGGCGGCGGAGTCGCTTGCTCTAACTCTTCAAGCCCTACTATCATCAACTCTTCCATCACAAACAACACAGGTGAGGGAATTGATACTAATGATGTTGGGAGTATTCCCGAGATCACCTTCTGTGACGTTTATAACAACAGCGGTGGGAATTATATGGGACCAGGTATAAACCCATTCCTCGGCTTGCAGGTTTTTATCAATGCTAATGGCGATTCCGCGATGCATGGATGAACATCTCACTTGATCCACTATTTGTCGATCCGGACAACGGCAACTATCATCTCCAGGAAGGTTCGCCCTGTATTGATGCCGGTGATCCCGACAGTCCACTCGACCCTGATAGCACCGTCGCTGATATCGGCGCTTTCTATTTCCACCATGATGTTGGAGTGCTAGAACAAAGATTAACTGACATTCCATCATCTTGGTCCCTGCTGCCTCCCTACCCCAACCCGTTCAACCCGACGACGACGATCAGCGTATCACTACCCCGACCATCTGATCTGAACGTTTCAGTGTTCAACGTAAAAGGTCAACAAGTGGCGGATCTTACGAATGCTTCGTTTGGAGTGGGAACTCATCAGTTCACATTTGACGCATCAGGCATGGCGAGTGGGTTGTATTTCGTCGCGGCGACGGTTCCGGGTCAGATGGATCAGGTTCAGAAAGTGATGTTTGTGAGGTGAGGAGCAGGTGTGAGGTGTGAGGAAAGTATAATAACATCAACTGAGACATGCCCCTGTTACCGCCGCAGGCGTTAACAGGGTTGACCAACTCTTTGGTAGATGAACGAACCCTGCGAACCACGCTTTGCGTGGGTCACAGGGGCATGTCTCACGCCAAAGGGTAATAGCCGCCAAGAAAGAACGTGAGGCCACGTAAGCGGGCTCGCCACTCACCCATGCAACTTCTCGCAGGGGACATCCTCGATCTGCAAAGTGCTGTGACGTATCCCGTACTTCTCCGACAGCAGCCCTTTCGCAGCATCAAGGATCGGTGATGTGCTGCAACCTGCGTCACGTAACAGGTGAGCCGAAAGCATCGCTTCCTGGCTGCCAACCGACCAGCTGTGCAGATCATGACAGTCGTTGACACCATCCAATTGGATCAAATCCTGACGGATGGTGTCCAGATCAACGTCCGTTGGGGTACCCTCAAGTAGAATATGAACTGACTCCTTTATCAACGACCAGCTTGAAACCACGATCAACACACCTATCAGCACCGATGCCGCCGGGTCAATCCAGTCCCAGCCTTTCCAGAGAATGCCGATTCCAGCGAGGATCGCGCCGATTGATCCGGCAGCGTCTGCGGTGAGGTGGAGGAAGGCTGCGCGCATGTTCAGATCGTTTGAACGGTGGGCGAATATCATCCAGGCACTGCCGGCATTCGCCAGCAATCCGGCCACTGCCACCGGCAACATCAACGCGACATTGATCTCCTGCGGATCTTGCAGACGGTGCCACGCTTCCACCGCGATCCAGATCGAAATCACCCAGAGCATCAATCCATTCAGGAGTCCGGACAGCACTTCTACTCGACCGTAGCCGTAGGAGTGCACGGCGTCGGCCCGTTTCCTGATGATATAGCCTACCCACAAAACAACAGCGAGTGCGGTGACATCCGAGAGCATGTGGCCGGCATCAGCCAGCAACGCCAACGATCCGCTCAACCAGCCACCGATGGCTTCGACTATCAGGAATCCTGCGTTGATCAGGAATGCCCACCATAACGCTTTACGGGCCGTGTCGACAGGGCTGTGGGAATGACCGTGGGAGTGACTGTGAGGATGATGATGGCTCATGTGAAGAATTTAGCTGTTTGTTTTGAAGACAGCAACAAGACATCAGTGATGAGAGAGACCATGAACTTGTTGTAATGGCAAAGAATTGCACGAGATTCGGGATCTTATCGACAATCCCTGCGAACCGCTAAAGGACGCGGGTCATTGTCTGGGCTGTTCCACCATCTGCAAATCATCCTGAGGGAGTTCACCAACAATGAAGAACAACGCCCAACGACTGAATGTCATCGGGCGTTGATTGTTTTTCTCAGGTCTCAAGACTCAGGACTTCTTTACTTCAGAAGCACCAGCTTCTGGCTGAAGCTAGTGACACCGTCAGTTACATGGCAGATGTACAGCCCTGACGGCAGGTTATCAGCCTCAAATGCCAGCTGTGTAGTGCTTCCACTCTGGCGATATGCTTCATACCTATGTACTTCGCGTCCGCGGATATCATAGATCACGGCGCTGATCGTGCGACCCTGTGGCGCTCGAATCTTGATCACGGTCGTAGCGTTGAACGGGTTCGGATATGCTCCGGCCACTTCCAACGTGGTCGGCATCAATTCGCCGCCTTCGGAAACACTGTTGACCGTGGCATCGGCGATCAGGTCTACGGTGACAACTGGATTCGTCGCGTCGCTGTCAATCCACAAACTCGAGGTCCAGTCAGCAGCGGACGGCGGAGCGAAGGTAACATTTACGTAAATAACATCGTCCGTTTGAAGCGTATAGGGCAGGGCCAGATCCCAGGAAAACCCGGTGGGGAATTCAAAGGTTGCCTCGTCAATGGTTACCGGTACACTCCCATCTACCGATAATTCCAGACTGAGAGATTCGGTTTCTCCCTCCATGATCGTGCCAAAATCCAGCTCCAACGGAGATACTACCAACTCCGAGATGGGAGGTGCGATCGCTATGGCCTGAAGGCTGACGGTTACCGTTGGATTCACCGCGTCGCTGTGAATCCACAGACTCGAAGAATAGTCAGCGGCTGTCGTTGGCGCAAACGTCACATCAACAACCAATTGCTCTTCCGGTTGAATCGTATGGGGCACCGTCAGATCCATCGAGAAGCCGGTGGGGAACTCGAATGTGTAGCTGTCGATGATGACCGGTATATCATTGGATATTGTCATCGTTAGCGGCAACGTTGCGGTTTCACCCTCCAGGATTGTACCGAAATCCAGCTCCAGTGGAGATACGATCAAATCGGATTGGAAGGCAGTGCCGATGTACAGAGCGACATCATCAATGGTGACTCCTGGATAACTTGCGACCGAAGCATCGGTACCATGACGGAAAGCTATCATGATCTCCTGGTCCATGTAGTCTCCGAGCAGGACAATGACTTCATTCCATGATGCGAAGTCATGACCAGTGAAACCAGGTTCACCATCGAGACCCCATACTGAGTCGTCATTATAGCCACCTTCTGGATGAACCACTTCCCAGTTCGTCCCTCCATCGGTGGAGACGTTAATGTTGTAACCATCAAAAAAGGTCTCGTAGTCGTACCAGGCCTGGTAGATCATCATTGCTGCCGGGGTTTCGACCAGGAAAGGCTCTGAGATGAGCCACTCATTCTGGTTGTTGTCATAATCACTATTAAGGGCAACACTCCAACTGTACTCTCCCGAATATGAACCATTCGGCTCAACCGTGGGTGTACCATACTCCCAAACTGCACCATCAGTTGTGAAAGGTTCTGGACCAGCTTCAAAATCATAGAAGAAGCTCAGATCTGGAGTCGTCGCCATTTCAAAATCGTGAGTGTTGTCACCTGAAACAAGCCCGACAGCGACCGGGCCATAGTCGAAATATCCTTCGGCTTCAGCAGTGACAAAGACAGTAACGGGATAAAAACCGGTCAAGGTATAGATACCATCAGGGCCGGTGGTTGCAGTGTTACCGCTGACAGTGACTTCCACACCATCCATTGGCAGGCCGGTGTCAAAGTCTGTCACAGTACCGCTGAGGTCAGCATCTGGTTCAGTATCTGTGTTGAACTCAATAGCGAGTCCATCATAGGGATAAGCAGGGATGCTGCCGTCGTAAAGCGCCATCAGACCGATTGTACGAGTGGGATCCTGAATACCAATCGTGGAGTTAGCAATGTCAAAGCCTTGGTCGACGGTCTGATAGTGGAACTGAATGGTACCATCTTCGTACAGTTGATACTGCATGGTGATGGCGAAGCCACCGTCCGGATACTCATACCAGTTGATGCAGCTGATGACGAAAACATTCTGGGTACCATCATCGAATGTCTCGTAATAAGCGTCAGCAAGACCGCCAACCGGATCCAAGTCGTCGTTGAAGATGGCGATCTGTGCTCCGTGGGTGCCTGGAAGCACCCCGTTAGCAAGGCTCATGTAGGCATTGTCAAAGTTGAGGCAACCGTTCGAACCGATGTATACGTCCGTAAACGTCGTGCCGTAGAACGGGAATGAGAATCCAATCGGAACAGGACCCCACTGGTTATCGTCACTCATGTTGGCGATGAAAGACGTACCGGTTCCTGTGATGTCGTACCAGTTGAAGGTCGGCCCGTCAGGCTCTTCGCTGTCATGCCAGGTGTAGCCGAAGGCATCGGGACCGCCGGCGTTGTCTATCACGTTTCCGCCAACAGGACCATACTCACTCACCAGGGCATCCTGGGCTTTTGTCAACTCCAGGCCTGCTTCATATTTCGCCAGCGCTTCTTCAATGGCAGCCTTGTCCACAGTCGATGCAAAGGCGAACGCTGCGACACAGATGCTTAGCACAATCGCTATCAATATCTTCATCTTTTTCCCTCTCTAGTTTATCACACGTCCTCTGGTAGTTACAGCAGAGCCGTAATCTACAAATGTAAAAGGTGTCTTCCAACAATGTAAAGCCAGCACAGTAATGTATTTAGTTCAAATAATCAAGATTGTGTTTCCCGCCACTTACACTTCGGAATAGAGCCTTATTTCAGAAGCACCAGCTTCTGGCTGAAGCTTGTGAAACCGTCGGTAATATGACAAATGTACAACCCGGACGGCAGGTTATCGGCCTCAAATGCCAGCTGTGATGTGCTGCCACCCTGCCGGAAAGATTCGTAACGATGGACTTCACGTCCACGCACATCATAAATCACCGCGCTAATCGTACGACCCTGCGGCGCTCGAATCTTGATCACGGTCGAAGCGTTGAACGGATTCGGATACGCTCCGGCAATCTCTAAAGCCGTTGGCAAAAAGTTCTCATCGCTTTCGAGGACGCTGGTAGTCGTAGCATCGGCTAAAAGGTCTATAGTTACGGTCGGATTGGTGGCGTTACTGTTTATCCACAGCGTCGAGGACCAATCGGCAGCTGATGGTGGCGCAAAAGTCACATCAACGTCCAAAACATTTTGCGGTTGAAGAGTATAAGGCAGATCCAGGTCGATCTGGAATCCAGTGGGGAACTGGAATGTGTAGCCATCAACGATGACCGGCGTATCCCCATTTACAGACAGTTGCAGCGGTAAAACCGAGATGTCACTCACGAATACTGTACCAAAATCCAATTCCGGTGGCGACACTGTCAATTCAGAGGTATTGTCCGCTGTCGCTTCGGCAACGAGATGCACCGTTACAAATTCATTGAGCCCATCGCTGTGTATCCACAGATCTGAGGACCAGTCCCCAGGGTTGGTAGGAGCAAATATCAAATCGACATCCACCTCTTCTTCTGGCTGGATGGTAAATGGCAGATCAATATCAATCGAAAATCCGGCGGGTAACTCAAAGAAATAACTATCAATGGTGACTGGCGAATCTTCAGTTGCTGACAACTGAAGCGGTAGGACCACAGTTTCATTCTCAGAGATCGAGCCAAAATACAGGGTCGATGGCGACACTTCGAGGTCTGATAGCTCATAAGTGCTGAATTCGAGGGCGAGTTCATCGTAGGGATATCCGCCTATGCTTCCGTTATAAAGGACACTTTGACCATCAGCCCCCGAGTTACTCTGGATACCGATGGTACAACCTGCAATGTCGAAGCCCGCGGCAGATTCCACTGAGTTGTATTGTATCAGGATGGTTTCGTTCTCAAACATTATGACTTGCGCAGTTATGTCCTCCTGCCCATTAGGATCAGGACTACCAGGCCACTCATCCCAATTCAGGAAACTGACGACCAGAGCGTTTCGATTGTTTATCACCATCGTATCGTAAAGGACATCGGCATCGGAGGCCTGACCAGGGTCGAGATCATCCCAGAACCAGGCTATCATGGCGGGGTAAGTGTTAGCCGGCATCTGATAGTTAACGTAGCTTATGTATGTGCCATTAAAGGAGATCATGCCGTTTGATCCGATGTAGAAACTGGTGCAGTCGACTCCATAGAATGGAAAGGTGAAACCTACCGGGTACGGGCCGCCGATGGTATCATCAGACATGTCATTTATTACACTGGTGCCATTCTCAGTGATGTCGATCCATTCGTAGACCGGACCACCCTCTTCTTCACTGTCTTCCCAGTTGTATCCGTAATCGTCGGGTCCTCCGGCATTGTCGATTACACTGCCAGTGCTACCATACTGGCTTACGAGAGCATCTTGCTCCTTTGTCAACTCAACACCGGCCTCGTATGCGGAAAGCGCTTCATCAATCGCCGCCTTGTCAACGTTGTCCGCCATTCCTGTCGATGCTAAACATAGGCCAAGAATAATCACTAATAGCTTTTTCATCCTTCTTCCTCTCCTGAACTCAACACAAAGGAAAACCGACCGAACAACAATTCACTCCACTGAACAGACAAGATGCTGATCAACAAAGCTTGAGTCAAACCGGATTCAGCAAGAGGTTAAGAAATTTGTCTGCCAGAAGAATTGTACGAAAAAATGATTTCGGTGATACCGGAATTGGCCTTCAATGTTTGAAGAAGGAAATCATCGAGGATCTAAAACATATGCTTCACCAAGCCTGATTGAATTTTATATCAACCTTGGTGCGAATGTCTCCCGAGCAGACATAAAAGCGGATCACATTCCCAGAATGTGACCCGCTAGACTCTGATATCAACTCACAGCTATGTTCAGAACTTCTCAGTCACCGATTTGCCTTGCATGAACAGTCCGAGATAATCCTGGCCACCGGCCTTGGAATCAGTGCCAGACATGTTGAAACCACCGAATGGCTGCACACCAACCAGCGCACCGGTAATTTTGCGGTTCAGGTAGAGGTTGCCGACCATGAATTCTCTGCGAGCGCGTTCGAGACGTTCGCGAATGTTCGAGATCAGACCACCGGTCAGACCGAATTCGGTGCCGTTGAAGATGCGTAATGCGTCCTCGAAGTCCGTCGCGCGGATACATGCCAACACCGGCCCGAAGATCTCTTCCTGGGCGATGGTGTCGGTGTCCTTGACGTTCTTGAACACGGTCGGTTCGACGAAATAGCCGCCCTCAATCGCCTTCCCGCCGCACATAATCTCGTTACCATCAGCCTTGGCGCGTTCTATGTATTGCATGATGTTGCCATGTGCTGCCGCATCAATCACCGCGCCGAGGTTCGGATTCTTGGACGGATGATCCACATTCAATTTCTTCACCCGTTCGACGATCTTGTCAACCAGTTCGTCGTAGATGGCATCAACAGCTATCACTCGGCTGCAAGCAGAACATTTCTGTCCCTGGAAACCGTAGGCAGCAACGACTGCCTGATCGGCCGCATAATCGAGGTCGGCGGTCTCATCGACGACCATTCCGTCCTTGCCGCCCATCTCGAGGATGGTACGTTTGATCCACATCTGGCCATCGTTCACCTTGGCAGCGCGTTCATGAATACGAAGACCGACTTCCTTTGATCCGGTGAAGGCGATGAAACGCGTCTTCGGGTGATCGACCAGGGTATCACCAACTTCACCACCGCTGCCCGGGCAGAAGGTGATCGCCTTGGCGGGCATTCCAGCATCCAGCAGCAGATCGACGAACTTTGCAGCTACGACCGGCGAGGTGCTGGCTGGTTTGAGCACGCAAGCATTACCCGTGACCAGCGTCGCGGTGGTCATACCGGCCATAATCGCCAGCGGGAAGTTCCACGGTGGGATCACAACCCCGACACCCAGCGGGATGTAATAGAGGTTGTTCTCATCGCCTGGATAGTCTACAACTTCCTGCTCACGATCCAGACGCATCATCTCACGTGCGTAGAACTCGAGGAAATCAATCGCTTCAGCGGTGTCGCCATCGGCTTCCGCCCAGTTCTTCGATTCCTCATAGACCATGGTTGCGCTGAACTCATGCTTGCGAGTACGCAGCATCGCGGCAGCACGAAAGAGGATGCGCGCGCGCGCATGACCATCTACGAAACGCCACTCATTGGTGAAATACTCGTGTGCGGAATCAATCGCCTGCTTCGCCTGCTCTTTGGAAGCCTTTCCAACGGTTCCGATGACCGTGTTCGGATCGGCGGGGTCGATGGACGTGATCTTGTTGTCGCTGGTGACACGTTCACCCGCGATCAGCAGGTCCCAGTGCTTACCGAAATCACCACGAACTTGCGCCAGGGCAGCCTCGAACGCCTGCTTGTTTTCCGGCAGTGAAAAGTCAGTAAATGCTTCGTTTTTGAATGCAATAGTTGCCACGTTTCTGTCTCCAGATCGATGTGTGAAAAGTTGCTCATGAGGTCTGTAAAGATCGTGTCCTATCTCCGCTCAAGGAACCCATACCAGGACTCCTGGAGACGCTTAGTGGAGTTCGAAAAGTTACAGAATACAGGTAGCGCAGGCTGTGGAATACAAGCAACGTGGGGTGGGTCTGACAGGCTCTACGTTTGATAATCTCCGTATATCCAGATGGTTACAGCGATGCGGTTATCCAGTTAAGTCGGCTATGAGTCATGCCCCTGTGACCAGCCCTCTTTTTGGCGGTTCGCAGGGATTGTCCAACGCCAGTCCTGAGTCCTGAGAAACCAGAAAAGCGATTAATAGCTTACGGATCAACCCTGTTATCACCTGCGGCGGTAACAGGAGCATATTCATCGTCGGATGTTCCACGACATGAATGTCGTGGACATGATGCAACTACAGTTGAACAATCTGGATAACCGGATTCAGGGATGCGCAGGGGCATATGTCAGCAGTCAGCAGCTTGATTCAGTCCCGCATTTGTTTGTAGCGCAGTAAAATCATTCCCTCTCTGTTCACTGAGTCCCTATATTCGCAGGACTGTAACAATGCACGAGGGAATGATGGCGTTTTCCAAGAGTTGGGGATACGGAGTGCGGGCGCTGGTTCATCTGGCGTCTTCGGAGGATTCCGAACGGCGCTGGCAATCCGGCGAGCTCGCAGAAGAAACCGGCCTGCCCGCCAGTTATCTCAGCAAGATACTGTCATCACTCGCAACCGCTGGTCTGCTGGACAGCGCCAGGGGACGCGGGGGCGGTGTGCGTCTGGCAACTCCCGCCGATAAAATCAAACTCAGTGACATTGCAGCCGCCACAGATGATCTCCCAGGCGAAGAACCATCCACCGGGGCGATGATCGGCGCACCTGAAACTCTTGTCGCAGGCTTGAGTGAACGGTGGCAGCCCTATCGACGTGGTCTGCTTGAATACCTCGCCACAACCACTGTGGCAGATCTTATGGACAAATAGCGCCGTCTTCAAGATATTCAGGATTCAACAATTCAGCTACATGACATCTCGCCAAGGGTAGGATCATGCGTGTCGCAATCGTGCTTACTGTCAGCAAATACACCGGGGCAGCACAGGATTTGCCGGTTTTTGAAGAGGCTGCCGACGCCGTCAATACTATTCTAGGGTTTAATGAGAATTTTGATCAGGTCCTGACAATTGACTCGTCCTCAAATTCGGCCGATGTCAAGGATCAGATCCGTGAATTTGTTTCATCGCTCAAGGGTGAAAAGATCAGTGAGTTCTTCTTCTATTTCACCGGTATTGGGCAATTGGACGATCTTGGATATTACTATTTGTTGTCCGATTATGAAGAATCCAAGCTGCTACAGACCTCACTGCACAATTCAGAACTTGACCTCCTGATAAAATCCTTGAGTCCAGAGTTGTTTGTGAAGATCGTTGATGCGACATACTCGGGAGTGCATTACGTAAAAGAAATTGAGACAACCCATAAAGTGATCGAACGATCAGCTAATGGTTTTGACAAGTGCTATTTCCTGTTCTCCTCACATGAAAACCAGCCTTCGAGTTCAAGCAGCGGTTACAGTCGATTTTCCCTGGCATTCATTGAATCAGTGAAAGCAGCAGAAGGAACTACAGTTCGATATAAGGATGTTGTCGATTATATTAAGGATTTTTACCGTACCCGGGGCTGGCAAATCCCATTCATTGTAATAGAGGCGGACTATACCGAAGTCTTCTGTCAGAAATCGGATGATCTGACTCTTCAACTGGGAGATAGCACTGGACTCCTGTCGCGTGAAATAGAATTGACTGAGGATGAAATTCTACTGCATAGAATACAAGAGGAAGCCAAGTTATACTGTGCCGAAGAAGAGTTGCCAAAAGTTCCAGAATCAATTATTCAGACCACCGAGGAGACCTTAGCTAAGAATGAATTCCTCAAGCTGCTGTTCACACCTGAAACTGAGGTATTTAGCGAATATAGCGAGCTTTACCATCACAATCATGTACGTGATTCCATGAAGAAAGCGCTGAATAATTTCTGCGTCAATGAGGAACACGGTCTTTCTCAACACGGAAGATGGGGATACAATCTTCATCCTACGGTTGATACCGAAATTGTAGGATTCCGTCTCAAGATGCTGACTAAATACCCGAATGTTGATGGGTTCATGATCGAGTTTTCCATCTTCCTGTCAGTCAGCAAGATTCGTTGTGCATACACTTTTTACCGCATCATCGATAAAGGCTTGAAGAAAAGCCTCGAGATGAAAGACACACTCTATTTTTTCGATGTATCGCCGCATGATGAAAAGCAAATCAGCGATAAGTTATACCAATGTATCGACGAGTTCGAGGATTACGTGAAACTGGTGATAAAAACCAAGTATTCAGTGCAAGCCAGTGATAATGATAATACCCAAGAGGTTGAGAGCGATCCAGTGATAGAAACAGAAGATGTTACGCCCAAAGATTAACGGCAACGCTGATATAGGCAGCTTGGTTCAGACGATAATCACCCGGTTGCTACCGGCAAAGTTGAGAATGATCATCGGGTGGGGTGATACATAACGCAGGGTAGATACGCCAGGATGCTACGTTCATCTGGCTGAATATCCAATGCCAACAGCCCGAATTCCATCTCCCATAGCTCGGAAGTTACAACATGACCCATTCCATCGAAACGATCCAAGAGCAACTCAAACGATTAGGCGTTGACGGTTGGCTGTTGTATGTCTGGCGTGACCGCAATCCCACTGCCATTGCCACATTGGGCCTCGATCCGGAGAACCACGTCAGCCGTCGAGCGTTCTACTTCATCCCCACTGAAGGTGAACCTCGCAAACTCCATCACGCCATCGAACCGCACACCCTGGAACATCTTCCCGGCAGCGACAGCCGTTATCTCAGCTATCAATCGCTACATGCACAGCTTAAAGCGCTGATCGGTGACGCGAAGAAGATCGCGATGGAATACAGCCCAAACGCTCTCATCCCGACCGTCTCCTGGGTAGACGCCGGAACCATTGAACTGATCCGCTCTTTCGGTGTCGAAATTGTCACCAGCGCCGAGCTGATCCAGCACTTTGAAGCCGTGATCAACGACGAGCAGATCGAGACCCACCTGTCTGCGGCGACAACGATACGTGACATTGCCCGCGAAGCCTTTGAACACATCGGTGACAAATTGCGTGCAGGCGAGGAAGTACGTGAATACCAGGTGCAGCAGTTCATCATGAAACGTTTCGGAGAGGCGAACCTGGTTCCAGATCACCCTCCGATTGTTGCCGCGAATGAACACGCCTCCGATCCGCACTATTGCCCCGAGGAGGGCACTGATACGGCCTTCAAGGCTGGCGACCTGGTGCTGATCGACCTCTGGGCGCGATTCGGTGGGAACCCCCTGTCTGTCGTCGCCGACGAAACCTGGATGGGTTATCTGGGCACAGAAGTCCCAGCGAAGATGAAGGAAATATGGGAACTGGTGCGTGACGCTAGACGTGCCGGCTTTAACCTCGTCCAGTCACGTATGCAGCAGGGTGAAGCGGTGTATGGCTGGGAAGTGGATGACGCTGTCCGTAAACCAATCACCGACGCTGGTTACGGCGACTACTTCATCCACCGTACCGGACATTCAATCACGACCGTCACCCACGGCAACGGCGCTAACATCGACAATCTCGAGACCAAGGAGCTGCGTCCATTGATCCCACGCACCCTATTCTCCCTCGAACCGGGAATCTACCTGCCTGAGTTCGGTGTACGTAGCGAGAACGATGTGCTGATCACCCCGGATGGAAGGCCGATCGTCGCTGATGGTTGTGATCAAGAAGATCTGATTCTTGTAGTAGTATGAAGTGTGAACCGCAGAGGATTATTCTAGTGATTGTAAAGCTCGTCATTAAATCGTTTTCTTAATAAATTCATTGGATTCTGATTATATATACTTCTTCTTATTATCAACATTCTGATATCAACATCTGTCATAAGAGAATCAATAACAGATTCTAAAGAATCTCGATCTGTATACATGCCGTATGAGAGCGCTGCATGGTGTAAGTTTTCGACTGCTGTCATGTATCCATCATAAGTCCCAGCTCGAATTGTTCTTAAATAAAGAACGTCTTTTTCTATTTCAATATGTAGGTTTGATATCAAATCAATCGATTCAGAACTACTGTAATGTATGTTGTTTATTAATTCTATTTCATCGAGTAAGTCAATTTGAACTGCAGCAAGCTCGGCTACTTTTTCTGTCTTTTTATTCCATACTTCTGTTGCAATACTTGATTGAAGTGCGAGAAAACCACCAATCGATACAGCGGTAACAGTTATTACGAAATCAAAAATTTTCTCTCTCCAACTGAAAGACCCGTTCTTCATGATAATTCTCTGATTTTGTGAAGCCGATTTGCCAGTCCGGCATAGTGAAGCAATATAGCCATTGAGTGGCAAATCCATATACCACTCGCATCTCTCCTTCAACAGGCACATTCATTGCGTTTCATGAGGCAACGGATGATTCGAGATCCCTGGCAAATCTGCTTAAGTGAGGATCACAGGGCAGGTTCGCGGGATCGAATTCTGGTGCAATGTGTTAATTCTCGATAATCCGGCAGAACGGACTGCCGTATTTGCAGGAATAGTCTGCCATAAAGGCAGTTAACGCCCGGGTTGCAAACCGCGCTGGAGAGCCATAAATCAAATACAAAGATTATTACAAGACGCTCGGGGTTGACCGCAAAGCAACCCAGGACGAGATTCAAAAGGCGTATCGCAAAATTGCGCGTAAGTTCCATCCGGATGTGAACAAGGATCCCGGCGCGGAAGATCGCTTCAAGGAAGCTGGCGAAGCCTACGAAGTCCTCAAGGATACTGACAAACGCAAACGATACGACACTCTTGGTCCCAATTGGAAAGCGGGTCAGGGCTTCAGTCCACCTCCCGGATGGCAGGGCGGTTTCTCGTCGCGTGGTGGACGACAGAGCCAGGGTCAGGAATTCAGTGGTTTCAGCGATTTCTTTGACGCGTTCTTCGGTGGAGCTGGTGGTTTTCAACAGGCGGGCGGCGCAAGACCGGGAGGGTTTGCCGAATCGCAACGTGCCGCTCAGGGCCGTCGCCGGGGGATGAAGGGTTTCGACCATGAAGCCACGATGGATCTGACCCTTGAAGAGGCGTTCACGGGGGGGAGCCACCGTGTCAGCCTGCAGCACACCCCCAGTGGGGGCATGCAGCCGCCGCAAGTTAAAACCCTCGAAGTCAAGATTCCCGATCATGTGAAAGACGGACTGAAAATCCGCGTTCCCAAGCAGGGTGGAGAAGGTACTGCCGGTGGGCCGCCTGGTGATTTGTATCTGACTATTCGGTTTAGGGCGCATCCATATTTCAAGCCGGACGAATACGATTTACGGATGGTGTTGCCGATTGCACCGTGGGAAGCTGCCTTCGGGTCGAATGTCACCGTCCCCACACTGGAAGGTGGCAAGATCAAGCTGGCGATCAAGCCCGGGGCACGGTCTGGCCAGAAGCTCCGTCTCAAGGATCAGGGTTTGCCGATGAAGGGGGGGCAACGGGGCGACCTGTTCGCCGAACTCCAGATCCAAGTTCCAGCCAAGTTGACGAAGCATGAGAAGGAACTGCTCGAGATGCTGGCCAATCGCAGCTCGTTCAACCCGAGGGATTGGGAGAAGTAGTGTAGCCCGGGATCGCTGATCCCGGGGAAAACTACACATTAGGTAGTTGCAACGAGGAAGACCCCGGCTTCAGCGAAGCCGGGCTACACAGACATCAAACACACAAACACATACAAGAGTTGAGCACGACATGAGTGAAGAAAAGACACAGAAAACACAGACAATGCAGTTCGAGGCGGAAGTTTCGCAACTGCTGAACATCGTCATCAACAGTTTGTACACAGACAATGAGATCTTCGTCCGTGAGCTGATTTCCAACGCCTCCGATGCCCTCGAAAAGGCGCGCCATTTCCAACTCACCAACAAGGACTCGATGGTTGATAGTGATCTCCCCTTGGAGATCAAAATTCGGGTTGATGAAGACGCGAAGACTTTCGAGATAGCTGATACCGGTATCGGAATGACCCGCGATGAAGCGGTGCGTAACCTGGGTACCATTGCCCATTCCGGCTCAAAGGAATTCCTTAGTTCTCTCAAGGAAAATGGTTCAGATATCAAGGATTTGATCGGCCAATTCGGTGTCGGTTTCTACTCGGCCTTCATGGTCGGAAAGAAGGTGACGGTTCACAGCCGCGCTGTCGCAAAGGATGCCGCACCGGTGGTGTGGTCCAGCGCCGGGACGGGCAACTTCGACATCCGTGAGACCGAAGATCTGCCCCGGGGTACCACTATCACGGTTGACCTCAAGGACGATGAGACCCGTTATGCCAAGGCCGACGAGATCAAAGAATTGATCAAGAAATTCAGCAATTTCGTCGCCTACCCGATTTTCGTGAACGATGAGCAGGTTAACACCGTCCAGCCACTCTGGACCAAGAATCCTTCCGAGATCAGCGAAGATGAGCTGAAGGAGTTCTATCGTTTCATAGGGAATGCGTTCGACGAGCCGATGTATCACTACCAGTTCAACGCCGACGCACCGTTGTCGATTCGTTCAATCCTCTTCGTTCCCGGCCAGAATATGGAATTGATGGGGATGAACCGGCTGGATCCCGGGGTGAGTTTGTATTGCCGTCGGGTGCTGATCCAGAGCGAGGTCGAAGAACTGCTGCCCGATTATTTCCGATTCGTCAAGGGCGTGGTTGACAGTGAAGATCTGCCGTTGAACATCAGCCGTGAGACCATGCAGGACAGCGCCCTGGTCGCGAAGCTGCGCCGGGTGTTGAGCAAGCGACTGATCAAGTTCCTCGCCGAACAAGCCAGCGAAGATGCCGAGAAATACGACGAATTCTTCACCAACTTCGGCATGTTCATCAAAGAGGGCGTCGCTACTGATTTTGATCACCGGGAGGAGTTGGCGAAGCTGTTGCGTTACGAATCCAACAAGACTGGTGCGGGCAAAACTGTCGGTCTGCCGGAGTATATCGAACGCATGCCCGAAGGTCAGAAGGCGATCTACTACATCAGCGGGCCGAGCCGTGAGGTGATCGAGGCCGGGCCATATCTGGAGATGCTGGAAGAGCACGGTTTTGAGGTCGTGTACTGCTACGAGGGCGTGGATGATTTCGTCTTCACTAACCTTCGTGAATTTGATGGCAAACCGTTGATCTCCGCCGACCAGGCCGACCTCAAGCTGGAAGGTGATGTCGAGAAAGACGACGAATCCGCCGAAGATTCCGAAGAGAAGCCTGAGGAATCTGCTGATGACCGTGAAGCTGGCGACCTGGCGTCCTGGATCAAGAACCAGCTCGGTGAGGATGTAGAAGAGGTGACGGTCAGCAAACGGTTGGTCAAGAGTCCGGCAGCATTGATCAACTCGGATGAGTTCATGACTACCGGTATGAAACGTGTCATGCAGTCGATCAACAAGGGCGGCATGCCAATGGGTAAGCTGACGCTGGAGATCAATCCGAAGCACGGCATCCTTCAACGGATGAACACTCTCCGCACCAAAGATCCCGACAGCGATCTGGCAAAACAGGCAGCTCACCTCCTGTTGAGTAACGCCCAAATCGCGGCAGGAATGCTGGTCGATCCGAAGACGATGATGGAGCAGTCGCAGAAGATTCTCGAGGCCGCGTTGGGGGAAGAATGATACGCAGTTGCCGTGAATCACTAACCGACTATCGTGATTTACGACTCCACGTTTTCAGATCAAACATCCATCGCCCGGTGATTCTCGCCGGGCGTTTTTGATAAGGATTCTTTTTGAGATCCGTTGGTGATCAGGCTGATCTCCCTCAGTAATTGTGAGTTCGCCGAAACTATTATTATCACGGATCATACCCAGATGATGCTCACCGTATTAAGCAAATAGAAGTACTCCCTGGCACATTATTGAACTGGTGCTTGACATTGAGCTGGTTGGGCTGTATTCTCAGAATGTTATTAGGATATCCTAACCAGTTCAAAAGAAACTATTTTCAGGAGGTCGTGTGCGATTACCACTTTTGTTAGTACTACTAGTTGCTTTCCTTTTTATGGGTTGTCCAGGCGAGGATGGTTCAGAAGGACCAGCAGGACCAGATGGTGAAAATTGGCCAGGTCCGGTTCCGGCAGAATACACTGCAGCTGACGGTATTGCTGGTGGTGCCGCGTATTCCAAATGGTGGTCAGCGGACGCCGGTGGGGTCGGAACCCAACCAACTACAACCGCAGGCAAAGATTTTTACCGATGCAAGGCTTGCCATGCATGGGACGGTCTTGGAAACGCTGGTTCTTACGCCAGCCGCACAGGGCAGAGCACCCTCAACGATGGTCGTCCAGATGTCTCGTCTGTCAACCTCCGCGCCGCAGCAGAAGCTGAGTCATATCAAGAACTCTATGACTTGGTCGCTCATGCTGGTTCCCGCGATATTGATGCAGCGGACAACCGTCATCCAGACTTTGCTGCTCAGCTTACTTCGGACCAGATATGGAATATTGTCAAGTTCATGGTGGAAGAGTGGATTGCTCCTTCTGACCTGTATGATCTGGCAGTAGAAGGTTCGTCGATGTACGTTGATTACACTGTAGATCCGCCAGTTGTCGTTGCCCCGACGCTTACTTACACCAACATTGGTGCAGCAGGTGATGCAGGAGCGGGCGACACCATCTATGCCGACAATTGTGCATCTTGTCACGGCGCAGATGGTACGACCATTGATCTCGGTGGACGGAGCGTGGGTCAGTTTGCGCGTGAAAAGCCGAACGAACTATGGTTCAAAGCAAAGTTCGGTGAGGACGGATATATGGATGCCGGCATCGTAACGGATACTGGAGACATGCAGGATATGTATGCTGCTCTGGTGAACGTAACGAACTACCCGGATCTGCCATAACGCATAGACGGAGTTGGAGGATGGTACCCCTCCCTTTCTGTTGGTTTTTCATAGGAAATACGTAGGGCTTTGAGGTCTGATCATCGTGATTCCTATTATGCGGATTGAAGAACTAACCGCCCGGTATTCATTGCCGGGCGGTTTTTGTAAAAGGGTGTATATGTTCTCTGGATTATCAGAATCAGGTTGCGATAGCCCGGATTGATGAAGATCCGAGAATACCTCGGTTACTACGCCTGCCCAACGGCCTTTGTAGATCTGCTGGACGAAGGCCTGCACATCGGCGAATTCAATCTCCATCGTACGCAAGCTGATTTTGCTGAAATGAGCCGTTCCCCTTGCGTAGCGGATGATCAGGCGCTACGTTATAACAGAATGCCCGAACAGGAGGTTCAAGGATACGAGCGTTGTTTACGGTGAATTGAGGAATCAGGGTCCGCGGAGCTGATGTAGCTCTGCCCTTTATTTGCTGGTGCATCGCTGGTGTTCGGAACTTGCCCCCCGGTTCGGGCGTTTCTATATCCCGGCGATACCTATATTGTCGGGAACCTTTTTGAGGATTTTGTTCATGAACGCTACTAAGTTCAACGCTGTAACATCGCCTTATGTCACTTGTTTAGCCATCATCACAGGTCTGATCGTTCTATTCGTTATCCCCGCCCAGGCTGAGTTTGACCTTGATTCCAAGTATGCCGGCGACTACCTCACCGGACAGTCGAACGCTCGATTGCTCGCGCTCGGTGGTGTCGGTGTAGCCATTGCACAGGGGCCTGCCGCCGTGCTGGCCAATCCGGCTAGACTCGGCATCGATTACGGTCACGCTGTCTCATTGATGCACGCCGACCGTTTTGAAAGCGCAGTCAAGGTCGATCACGCCAGTTATATACGTGCGCTCAGCGACAACCGCTTTGTAGGGTTCGGACTGGTCCGTCAGGGCGTGGATGATATCCCGGTCACCCGTCTGCGTGATCCCAGCCAGGATATCGGAATCGACAACCGGGTGATCCGTATTGGATCGACCGGCGCCTCTGAATACGCATTCCTGCTCTCCTACGTTGGCGAGCGAAGTTGGGGACATATCGGCGGTACGGCGAAACTGCTCTACAAACGTCTGGACGATACCAACGCTTACGGCCTCGGCGTTGACCTGGGCTACGCCCGCAGCTTTGGCCAGCTACACGTTGGCGCACAGTTGCGTGATGCCATCGTCTCCGTACTCACCTGGGACACCGGCCGTCAGGAAGTGATTTACCCGACGCTTCGCATGGGTGCGGCCTACGAGATCAAGTGGACACGCATGTACTCTACGATTATGCCCGTTATTGAGATGCAGGTACGAGGCGAATCGTTGGGTGATCCAGACGTTCTCGCCTTGCATGCAGGCCTTGAATACCGGATCCGGGATATCGTCGCCGCACGTATTGGATATGACGGCAGCCGCCGAAATGACCCAGCTCTCGAGCCGGTAAGTGACGCCCTGACCTACGGTGCAGGACTGCTCGTCGGTGGTGTACAGTTGGACTACACTTTCATCGGCAATGATGAGCTTGGCGCCACTCATAGAGTGAGTGTCGCGGTGAGATGGAATTGATAATCCATCGAACTCCAGTCTGAGATCTTGTGGCTCCGAAACGGTGATCTTCGGGGCTTCCCATTTATACTTTCCATCCCTAACTTCCGAACGTTTGCAAACTGAACAACATCAGGGAACCCATGTCAACCCAGAAGATTGATTACATGACGAGTCCGCAGGTGGCGATTGTCAGTGGCGGATCGCGCGGTCTCGGACGTGCATTCACCGAAGCGCTGCTCGCTGCCGGTTGGTGCGTTGCAATTTTCGCTCGTCGTACATCTGAGTTCACCGAATCGGCACCGTCCAATCCAGCCTACGCCGGCCGTTTCATGACCAGGCAGTTGGATGTCCGTAACGGTCCGGAAGTTGACGCTTACGTTCAGGAAGTCATCGCAACCTGGGGCAAGCTCAACCTTCTGGTAAATAATGCCGCCATCGCAGGCTGGGCGCCGCTGGCTATTGCCGAAGACGAGTTCATCGACTGGCACATTGACACCAACCTGGGTGGCGTTTTGCGCCTGACCCGCTCCGCTGCCAAGCAGATGATGCGGCAACGGTGGGGACGTATCATCAACATCAGTTCAGTGGTGGGAATTCGAGGTTTCGGTGGGTTGGCCGCATACTCGGCGACCAAAGCCGCCGTGGACGGCCTGACCCGAACGCTGGCGATGGAATTAGGTTCTTCAGGGGTAACGGTTAACGCCATAGCGCCCGGCTACATCAACACCGAAATGACGGCACAGTTTCCAAAGGAAACGCTGGAGTGGAACCGTACCCATTCAGCCCTTCTCCGGTTGGGTACTGTTGAAGACTTTGTGCCGCCCTTCATGTTTCTGGCTAGCGAAGGAGCAGGCTTCATCACCGGCCACACCTTGGTTGTGGATGGTGGCCTGGTTACCTGATCAACACTCTGTATTGATAGATCGAACAGTCTGGCCGTTCACTTCGGCGGATAAAGATTCTGACAAACCATCTGGGGGACCGTCGCACATTGCATGATGGTCCCTTCTTTGATACCCCGCTATGTGGCCTGATCAAACTGTCATTTTACTAACGTCAGCTTACGGGTGAGTGTCTGATCGTTGCTGTTCAGGTTCAGGAAATAGGTGCCGGATGACAGATCCGATGCGTCGAATAATAGTTCATGCTCGCCAGCGGTGACCATCCGGTCATGAAGAACCGCGACCTCACGGCCGAGCAGATCAAACACCGTCACCCGTACTTCACCCGGTTGAGTGAGCGAATAACGCACCGTCGTCGCGCTGTTGAAGGGGTTCGGGTACGCGCTTAGGGTTGCGTAGGTCGCGGGTTGAAACACCCACACATCTTCACCCACCGCCAACGTCGGATTATCCATATAGGCCAGCCCGACGCCGGTGTCTATCCAGAGACGGTCACGCCATTTGTCATAGACGATGTCAACTCCAATCTCGCCATGTAGATCAGGCGGCATCTCGATTTCCTGTTCCTCCCAGGTCCAGCCCATATCATGCGAGATGGACAGGTAATGTTCGTAATCGCTCACAGCCGCTATAAATGTGTCAGCAGGCGCTGCAACAATATCCCAGTCGACATAACCCAGGTGATCGAACGGCTCCCATATATAACCACGTTCTTCCCAGACGCCCATGTGTTGTGGATACATGGCATATGTAAGATTCCAAGTATTAACATACAGGGTATCGTCTAGTGCCAGAGGAATGACTTCATATCGACAATTCAAAATATCCTCATCTGGAAAATTCAGATTCTCCCAGGTAAGACCTATATCCCGGGATCGCCAGTAATGGTATGGCTCATGACGTTGTCTCATATATAGATCACCGTTTAGCCCCTTCAGTGTTGTCCCAGATTGGCAGGGCATCGGGCGAGTTTCCCATGAATTCCCCAAATCAAACGAAACTGTCAGCATTTCCGACTGGTCTAATGCCGCAAGAACTAATCCGGAATCAGTCTGAATTGTTGTGACTTCCGGTAAGTACCGGCCAGGAGCGTCCGTTACAATCCATGAGGCGCCATTGTCTTCCGAATGATACATGAAAAAATCCAGCTCATCGCTCAATAAGTCAAGCTCAATTGTTCGCAGAATGGGAGTGTCCAGTGGAAAATCAATCGGCCAGGCTTGTACGGAGTGATTCAGATCAGCCTGGCTCATCGGGATCCCTTCAAAAGTGGTAGCGTCATTCAGTGCTATCTGGGGAGAACCTGTTTGTGAACCATGCAACATGCCGCCTTCACCCGCGACCAGGCCGGGGAAATATCCCCGACCGTGTATTCCGACAGTTGGAGTTTGAATCTGATGCCAGCTATCTCCGAAATCTGTAGAACGGAAAAGGCCCTGATCTCTAAGACCTATGTATAGATGCCCGCTGTACGGATTCCGATAGATGCAAAAAACTCCCGCTGGAATTTCGGGCAGACCACGAAGCAGACGATGCCAGGTAAAGCCATGATCGTTTGACTCCCAAACACCACCAGGAGACCAGTTTCCCATGAGCAAGCGCCCAGGGTGTTCGGGCACCGCTTGCAGCACGTCAAGAGTTGCATCAATCGGTAGACCATCCTCACCCGTCAATTGCCATGATTGACCGTTATCTGGCGACCAAACAACTGGCGGATAGGATAAACTAGGGAACCAGGATGTTTGACCGTACAGATTATCATCAGCACCCCGGGTCATATCACAAATCTCGCCGTCCTGTTCATTTGTCAACACTTCCATTTCCACAACACGTTGCCAGGTATAACCCCCATCATAGGAAGCTATGATCCCTCCAGATAGATCAGGAGACCCAGGCGCATCTAAAACCCCAGTGTCCGAACATGTAAACCGTGTCTGGCTGTGTTTGATCGAACAGAACGCTCTTTATACCACATTCCCAGGGGCTAACGTCCACGAAGTCCCAGCTTTCCCCGTCATCGTGACTGATGCAGAAACCAGATTGACGGGCATAGTAGGAGCAATCTGGTATAACCAATGTTTGATCACCCCCAAACGAGAAACCGTCCACTGAATCCGGCCAGATGCTGGCTATATCGGGTGTAAAACTGTCCCAGGAAAGTCCACCATCCATACTGTGATACTCGAATGAATAATATCCCTCTCCGTGCCTGCCCAGACTGTATTGGTAGGTGTTAAGAATCATGGTGTCAGCGGCCGCACCGACTGCTATAAACCGGCAACAAGGGATGGACTTTAGAAACTGGGTGTTGGGCATGGCGGAGAGGCGGTCATTAATCTGTTGCCAGGAATTGCCACCGTCATTTGTCAGCCAGATACCACCGTTGTCAAACATCGAAACCAGGATTCGGTTTCCCGACGAGTCAGCCATGATGGATTCAGGGGAGGATTGACCGTGCACTTCAGGCTGCCATTGCGCCTGACAAGGTATGGTCAAAAGTAGCATCCAGAGAATTGCCATTTGTATCTTCATAGAGCAGCCTCATGATTAAACGGAATGTGGCAGCTATCAGCTGCCACATTCCAACAAACTCAGATGTCTTCGTCAACCGAGACATCGAATTCTGCGAAACCACCATTCGGGACAGCCAACCACTCCAGTTCAAAATAAGAATCCTGTACGGATTCCTCGTAGAAAGTTGGAATTACGTAGTCCACGTTTCTTAGTACATCCCAAGAGTGGTGGGATTCTGTAGCAATGATCCCTCGGACATCTCCATCAGTGTTGTTGGTGTTCCTGATCGTGCACCAAGCAAACATAAGATCTGCAGGATCTGATCCGGGATAGATGGTGAAATATGGGATGTCATAATCAACTGATGAATCCGCATCATCATAATCCAATCGGATGCCATGTGACCATGGCGTATCCGGCCATGTTTCCGCCATGAGCTCAGCGGGTACAGCCAGGAAGAGCATCACCATCATCAAGAATGGTACGAGGTACATCACTAGTCGTTTCATACTTCCTCCGTTTAAAGATACATCCGATTGCGCGTCCGCCACTATGCGAACGCTACGATACTTCTTCATAGGTACGTACCTGTATATAACCTGACAACTATTTCTCGCGAATGCAAGGGCTAACCGCGAGATTCTCAAAATAGTTGATGTTAGGAGAGGCTTACGTAAATAAAACCGACATCCCCTACAAATGAAGGGAGGAAGCATTCCTGCGTTGACCTTCTGACAATCAGCGTTTGCAAGCATCCGGTTATCCAGATAACTCAGCTATGATATATGCCCCTGTGACCCGCCGTCTTTTTGGCGGTTCGCAGGGATTATCCAACGTTAGTCCTGAGTCTCGAGTCCTGAGTCCTGATAAATCAAACAGGCACCTTGTAACTTGCGGATCAACCCTGCTATCGCCTGCGGCGGTAACAGGGGCATATTGATCGTCGGATAATCCACGACATAAATGTCCGGGGCGTGATCCGGGGGATACTTTGTGGACCGGGCTACCTTAGAAAACAGTATGTTTGGAATACTAGAGCATATACGGCATGTTCGGGACTTTGCCGAGCATACGCACATACACCGCCAGCGAGCCGCGATGATGCGCAGTGTGATCGGTAATACCGTATGCGCAGGTGAAGCGCGGACTCGGGCCCATCAATGATTTCTCCGGCATCAACGAGAGAAGCTCTTCATCGGATTTTGATCCAAAATTCTCCGCCGCCTTTACGAACGCTTCAGCCAGCCACTTTTTCGCTTCAGCCAGGGACGTATAAGGGAGAACTATCTTATCGTGTTCCTCAAGCGCTTCCTGCTCGAAGGTCATTCCTTCAGGATTGAAAGCGTTGTCGCTGAACCAGTCAACGGTGTGAGCGGTGTGCGCCACTTGTTGTGCCACCGTGTACATATCATCCTTCGGTTTGAACTGGGAATCCGTTTCTTCGAGCACCTTGATTGTGCTGAGGAAGAATTGATGTGTCTTCTGCATTTCCATGCGCAGGGTGTCGGCCAGCATGAGATACTCCGTTGTAATGTTTGGTTTCAGGTGTTCGAGTTGTAGCTTGGTTTTCATCCAAGGTAACATTGATGGTGCAAAAGTGCAAGGCAAATCAGAACATATGTTTAGTTGAGCTCTCCGGGTGGATTTGACGTGCGCAATCAATTGGCCCCATCTTCGCGGCATGAGAACACCACCTTCAACATCCACACAAATCTCCGTTGATCTAAGATGAACCTCGACGGCACCCTACTCGGATTCGCGGCACTGCTCGGAGCTGGTGCGTTGGTCGCGCTGTGGACGGCGTGGTTCGGGGGACGAGTGCGTCGCTGGGCGCTGAGGGAGAACCTGCTCGATGTTCCCAACGAACGATCGGGCCACACTACCGCCATACCTCGTGTCGGTGGGCTGTCCATCGTGCTCACGGTCATTGTAGGTATCCTCGGTCTTGGATTGCTGATCCCCATGGAAACGCCGTGGTTCTGGATCCTCTATGTCAGCGGAACTCTAATCATCGGTGCCGGACTGATTGACGATCTGGCGCACCTCAGTGCTCGAACACGCTTACTCATTCACATCCTCGCCGCTCTTGTCATCGTGCTATGGATCGGTAGCGAACTGACCATTGTCTTTCCTCAGGCGGCTAATGTGACAGGCCCCGTCGCATTTGCGGGCGTCCTGATCTTTGTCGTTTGGAATGTGAACGCCTACAACTTCATGGATGGGATCGATGGTCTCGCGGCTGCCCAAGCGGTGGTGGTCGGTTTGGTAGCTGGGGGGATCGCCTGGTTTAATGGCAACCTGCCACTGGCGTTTACCTGGGTGCTGGTCGGAGCTGCATCCGCTGGATTTCTGCGTTGGAACTGGATGCCCGCCAAAATCTTCATGGGCGATTTGTGCAGTGGATTTCTGGGGATCACCTTCGCGGTACTCGCTCTTTGGGGTAAGCTGACGGAAACAGTTCCGACAACAGCATTCCTCATACTGATGGCGGTGTTTTACACCGACCCTGCATTAACGGTGCTGACACGTCTGATTCGACGAAAGAATATTTTTGAAGCACATCGGGATTTCGCCTTTCATCACGCTGTCCGTAAAGGACACAGCCACGGCAAAGTAACCAGCGCTATACTTTTAATCGAGGTATTGTACCTCGCCCCTCTGGCGATAACCGCCACAATGCTTGCGTCAACCTGGTCGCTGGTGACCCTCGCAGCCGCCTACCTTCCCACCATCGGACTGGCACTTTACTGGAAAGCCGGTCGGGATTTGTAATTGTTCAATCTCTCTACTTCTCATTCCGTAATCCTTTCGGCAGATATTCTGCGTTCCGACACTATCCGACACTATGTGATACTCGAAAGAAATGCCTCAAGATCGGAAGAGCACACGTCTGAACTCCAGTCACACTGATATATCTCGTATGCCGTCTTCTGCTTGAAAAAAAAAAAAAACACAACCCCCCCCCCCCCCACCCACCTCCCCTAC
>CAJVXH010000024.1 GCA_913009835.1 uncultured bacterium | reverse complement strand
AAGCACATAGTAACAGAAGTGTGTATCGATCACTTTGGGATCCAAACCGAATGTTTTTATTGTTTTTTTTAATGATACGGCGACCACCGAGATCTACACTCTTTCCCTACACGACGCTCTTCCGATCTTATCGCGGACTTCTGCGATGGGTGGATCTACACCAAACCAGTCAGCGAATACGAACCTGTAACCTATATCGAAGGATGGATCAACGAGGATAATCTGGATGCGGCCCGCGCAAACGCCATGAATCCATATTGGCGGACGCTTGACGTCTCCGCCCTCAACGACGGCTGCCGCAGCTACATGCAGGATTTCAAGAGGTTTTACGGTAAGCTCAAATAAGCGTCTTGCCAACGATAGCTTCGACAAGGCGGATCATCAATTGGTGGGATAACATGAAACCCGAGGCTGTAGCCTCGGGTTTCATGTTATCCGATCTTACCTCTTCACCCGTTTACCCTTATCGATATTGATGAAGATCCAGCCGGCCATTTTGCCGGGATTGATCTCATCGTCGGGATCAAAATAAGTTTCGTCGAAATCGTAACGGCTGCTGGTATCGTCCGCCGGGCGTTCGTCCTTCTGACGGAGGATCTTGTCGAACCAGCCGAGCCAACGTTTCATATTAGACGGACGAAGATCTACCCAGCCGGATTTCGTCCAATTATCGAGGGTAGCGTCCGAAACCTCAAAATCCGTCTGTACGGCGTGATGGGGGATGAGGATGTTCGGCCCTCGGAGGTAGGTTTGTCCGTCCGGCATCAGGATAGGAACTCCTACCGACAATATGGCGCTGCGCAGTTTTTCATGGCGACCGAGCACACTCTGACAGGCTTCCGCGATCTGATCGGGTCCGGCCATTGACGCAGCACGCATGGTCTTGTACGCGTGACGGATCAGGTTCGCCTCATGAAGCAATTTCGTCAGACGTGGCGGTCCGAGCAGCTCAAAGGCGACCGATTCATCGAGATCCGCGCCGTCTTCTTCCCATTTTTTCTTAACCTGACGCAGCTTGTCTAATGCAACCTGCCTCAACACGCCCGCACGGTATGTCGGCTCGAGAACCGCAGCGTCCAAAGCGCCGATGACATCATGCCCGGAGTTGCCGCCCATGAGTTCCCAAGCTACCTGCTGAGCGATCTCTTCCGGGGTAACGAACTCCATCTGGCCAACTTCGGTGATAGCGGTGAATTCACCTTCGGAGAAGATGCCATTCTCACCGGTGTCGATGTAGACGCTTCTCAGAGTGTCGTCACCATCACGTGACCACGGGCCTTCGGTTTCCCTGGTGGAGATGCTGGAACCCAACGGTAACGCGGATTCGACAGGCATATTGAAACGTGGGAAGGCTACTCCACGCTTGCGGATTTCGCCAGCCCGGACAGCTTTCCAGGCGATTGTCGCCGCAGGTTTGATCTCCTTGACGAAGATCTCACGGATGGTACCGTCATCGTTCTGCAAAGGCGTACGTGCCATAAGGAACAACATCAAGGTCTGAGCGCCGCCCATGGCGTTCTTGGTTAGCAGGACGCGGCTGGGACGGTCTTCGCTATGGGTATAAGGAATGTTCAGGCCCATACCGCCAGTACCAGTCGTGCCGATCTTGAGGTAACCGCGACAATTGCCATCAATCAGAGCGTTGTGCAGAATTTGGATGTGACGGACGAGCTGAGGAGCGTTCAAACTCGAGATCAGGTCTTCGACGATTTTCACCAGATCATCGTCAACAGGTTCGTTGCGATGGCGGTCGAGGCTATCCAGCACTTTTTCTGACTGTTCGTACAAGTCCTGATAGGCGATGCCAGTTGCGGTGTTGACGCAATCGACCACGAAATACGGTTGATGCTCAACGATCTGAGCGTGCAGGGTGATGCGTTCGATTACTTCCGGGATGAGCGGGTCGAGCATGTCGCGAATGAAGGTCCGGCGTTTCTCAGGGTCGGACAGAACCTCAGCGCGCGCATCGTCTTTAAACGTAGTGCGGACGAACAGGTCACCCCAGGCAGGAGTAAAGGTGATGCCGGGAAACTCTTTCTTCAAAGAGTCGCAGGCTTTCAGCGCTTCCTGTTCCTTCAGTGAAGTAACAACCAGCTCCGCTACGCCTTCAATGGCCAACCGTCTGCAAACCGCCATACCGACTAATCCAAAGCCGCCGAGGATCATTCCCTTTTTGCCGCGCACGTCCATCAGTCTACCCCTCAGGTTCCAATTTTCACTTGCAGGAAAGTTAAGGGAATATGGTGGGTAGCAGTATTCATGGCAAGAAGGTTCGCTCGAATTGGAGCGGGTTGGTGAGCCCGTTCACGACACGGGGCTTCGCTTCCGTGGCCAACGGGTAGTTGCTTCTCATCTAGCGATTGTTGCTATACCCCTGTTACTCCCGAAGGGAATAACAGGGATCATCCAACGATTACAATCACACAACCTTGTTCATCCCTGCGAACCGCCAACAGACGCGGGTCACAGGGGCATGGTTCAAACGTTTCAGCTCTTGATCATCCCAGACATAAATGTCTGGGGCATGGTTCAGGAAGACGGCGTTATGGATATTTCAAGAGAAAAGAATGGCGTCGTCATGGATATCAGAAGATTAATCCTCGTCCTCGATGAACTCTTCTGCATCACAGTAGGGATCTGAACGGTGTCCGAGAAGCGACACGATCTTGCCGACCACGAGACCCGTCACAATTGCGAATACGACCGTTACCCCAATGCCCAACAACTGAGTGCCACCGCTGATTCCTTTGACCACCACCAGTGCAGCGAAACCACCGAGCAGGCCGGGGAGACCATGCAGATTGCTGACGCCGCAGGTATCGACCAACTTCAGACCATTTTGCAAACGTGACTGGATCACCGCGAAGCCGAAGGTTGACAAGGCACCGGCGAGAATACCGATCAGGAACGCTGCCGGATGAGTGGCGAAATCACAGGTTGATCCGATTGCTACGCCGCCAGCGAGGGCAGCGTTGGCGATATCAGCGATGGAGATCTTGCCACGCAACCACACCGACAGGAAGTAAGTCGCAAGGGTTGATCCGGACAGGGCGAGGAAGACGTTGACAACCGTAGCCGGAACCATCTCCGGCGCTACCAGGGCCGCGCAGAAACTGGGCCAGAAGATCCACAATACGATGCTGCCCAACATGGAGAAACGGTCGCTGGTGGCGTCCGTCTCGATCTCGATTTCACGCTCGCGAGGAGTCGTCATGGACATGGCGACACCCAGGCCGAACAAAGCTCCGAACGCGTGTATTACTATTGAGCCGCCAGTGTCGACAAAGCCACCGTTCCCGAGGATGCCGAATCCACCGTCCAGTATGATCCACTCGTTGAGCGCGTAAGCCGGGATGAACAGCAACGCCATCACGATGTACTGCATCATCTTCATACGTCCAAGGACAGCGCCCGCAGCGATCAGCAGGCTGGCAGCCGCAAATTCCGAAAGTATCAGCAGATCGATGTCTGACTTGTGGCCGCCTCCAAAGAACTGGTTGGCTAAGATCATGTACATCGGGAGAGCGACCGCGACGAGAAGGAAGGTAGCGGTGAGTGCGGAACGACCATACTTGCGGACAAACACCATCAGGAAACCGAAACCTGCCAGCAACATCGCCATAATGTGGATGGATCGATTGTACTTCTGAACCTCAACGATGCTCGAGATGAGCGAACCAGATCCACTATCCACAGTTATTACATCGCCACCTGTTGCGACAGCGCCATCCGTATTTGCCCAGCCGACGCACGCCAGAACAGTGAGCAACACCGTAACTAACAGAATTCCCCTAAGCATCATGCACTCCCTTGCCAACGTGATCGGAATCCGTGAATACCGAATAGATAATGCAGTATCACACAAACTGCGCGGAAGATAATGATTCATCGAAGGGTAGGCGGTCTCAGGGCTCGAGGCTCTGGACATCCGACCTAGAACTCAAACCGGATTCCGCCGACGAAGAAGAAACGGAACTGGTAAATTGGGTCGATCTCACCGTCATCAGCGTATGAGTAATCTGCAACGTTTCCACGATTCAGAACGTTCTGAACTTCCAGGTAGAAGGTCAGTGAACGTTTACCGAAGAAGTGTTTGTTGTCCAAGCGCAGATCCCAGCGAGCATAGTCTGAATAGTTAGCCTGATTCCTGGGACCATCGGCCCAGTGACTCTCATATATCGGGTCTGGAGAAGCAGGGTTGCCTTCAGAATACCAGATCCGGGCGGTGTGTGGTTTACCGCTGATGTAGCGGAAACGTGAGGACAGCATCAACTCGTTACCGTTTATGGGCAAAACTTTCAGGAACCATCCCCATGGGCTGCTCAACTGTTTCATGTACCAACGGTTGGTAAGCAGCGTGGTCTTGTATCCGATGACGCCAGTCATAACATGACGAAAATCGTACGAGGAGGCGTAGGTTCCCCAGGCTGGATCGTCCGACTCGGATTTTCCGTACGAGTAGCTGAAGGTGCCATACCAGTTCGTCGCCATCCGCTGCTGAGCGAAGAACTCCACACCCCAGGCATAACGGGTTCGCTCGGCGAGCATCTTGTCACTGTCGAAGTAGTAGTTGCCCGTCGTTTCACGGACTATGTCCTCTTCGCTGACGAGTAATCCTGAGTAGTCTTTATAATACCCTTCCATGCTTAAACGTGTGGAGCTGCGTGGTTCGAAACTGGCACCGAGGATATACTGATCGGCGCGGATGTGTTTCAGGTCATTGTTGATGCCGTCCAAACCCCACTCATACTGGTATAACGGTTGTGCCTGACGGTAGATCCCCCACGCGGCCGTGATGTTCCAACGGGGAGCGGGGGAGTAGATCATCGAAACACGCGGTGCGAAGGTGTGTTCGTTTGACAGCTCGAAGCCGTCATAACGGAGGCCGGTGAGAATCGAGAAATTCGACGTCGGACGCCAGCGATATTGCAGATATGCACCGTACTTGTTTGAGGACAACTTATCATTGTTGATATAATCACCATAGGCGAATGTATCCGGCAAAGCACCATTGTTGTCCGTATAGCCAATCCCGAGGGATTCCAGATAGCCGTCATTGAACACAGTAGTGTCCGACTCGATCCAGGTTGTCTGATCAAAGGTTACCGGCTTCCAGATAGCTCCCGCACTCCAGTCGTCACGCCCTAAACCGCGACCCTGCCAATGAAACGACGCTTGCCAGGTGTCCTCATCAACGGTTTGACGAAACACCCTGCGCTCGGTTCGCCGGTCGGATGCGTCCCGGTCAATTTCAAAAACATCATAGAAGTAATTGCTGCTGACTCCGGCCAATATCAGGTCGCTATACCCGACGCCCCACAAGGATCGCAAACGTGCGCCTGCGATTATCCGGTCACTCTCGGTGTCAACTTTCTCCGCACCACGGCTGTAGCCGCTACCTTCTTCGTCATCAATGTGGATCTCATCGTTAGCAGTCAATGTGTTTATGGTGAGCAGGTGCCTGGGAGTGAGGTCATAGTCGATCTTGGCTTGAGTATTCCAGTAGTAGGGGACAGAAGTCAGACCGGTGCCACCTCCTCCGACAATCAGATCGAGGTAACTCTTGCGGGCGGCTATGATATATGATCCCCGTCCACCTTGAATTGGACCTTCCAGGTTTCCGCCGATACCGGCCATTCCAAGATCGGCAGCGCCGGAAAAATGGGTACGTGAGCCTTCACGCAGGTTCAGCTCCAGAACGCTGGACAGTTTATCGCCGTATCGTGCGGAAAACCCTCCGGAAGCGAAGGTGACATCCTGGAGGAATTCGTTGTTCAATGCGGAGATCGGTCCGCCAGTCGAACCGACATAACCGAAATGATTGATATTCTCGATCTCTATACCATCCATAATGATCAGATTCTCTGAGGGATCGCCGCCGCGAACCACGATTTCATTGTTTTGATCACTCTCGCCCGCTACCCCCGGCAACGCCTGAATCACACGCTGCACATCCTCAACAGCTCCCGGCGCACGACGGACTTCCTCATATCGTAAAGATCTCGCTGAGGTCGGTAGGTCAGGAGAATCGTTGGAGAAATAGCCAGTGGTGAAGGTTACAGATTCTGCCTGTATTGTGGTGGCTTCCAGAAGGAATTCGATAGTGCTGGTGCGGTTGGGTTGAATGGTGATTTCGTCGGCAACAGCGGATAGATACCCCATCGCGCTGACTTGAAGGCTGTATGTGCCTGGAGAGAGTTGGTTGAGGGTGAATGAACCTTCCAAATCAGTGGCTGTGCCCTGGCGACTATTCACAATCAGCACATTCACCCCGATTATGGGTTCACGAGTGATTTTGTCCAGCACCTGTCCGTTCAAGGTTCCGTTCGATTCCGGAGCTTCTTCAGCTGGAACGGTCGTTGGGAGAAACAGGGAAGTAGTAATGATCCCGATGATGAACAGGTTGCAAAGAGTTTTCACGGTAGTCTCGAGTGCGTTTATCTTAACCGGATACTTCAAAGTTTACTCATGCTCAACACTCGTCAACGAGATCCTTCACAAAAACGTTCAGGATGGCATCCTCGTGGCCAGTCATGACTGTTGTTTATCCCTGCGAACCGCAAAAAGACGCGGGTCACAGGGGCATATCGCCTGACGATCAGCCGCGTTGGCGGAGCCAACACGGGCCTGTCAGGGACACTTTGTCCTCAAAGTGTCCCTAGCTGGTTGTTTATTAAGATAATGGGCGAATCTGCCGATAAGAAGGGTGCCTGACAAGCACTCACTCGGAGATTCGCCCATATTTACATCTAGTTCATCGGTTATCTCGTTCGTTTTCTTGAGTTTCCGTGGGCTCTTCAGCTCGCCTACATTCACCATTTTCTGCCAGCTGGCGACCGGTGCGCGGCTCAATCGCGGACGGCAGACGGTCACAGGCATGATCCGCATGTTGCCGTTGCTCCGGTGTCGGCATATCTCCCGATATCACCGCTTCTTTTCCGATCCGCCCTGCCCTGCACGAGGCCCCGCCGCCACAGTCCGGACGCGGGCGACCGCGGGTCAAAGGCAAGCGCAAGCTGTCACCCGAACAGGCCGCCGCCTGGATCGACGCGACCATCCGCTGGTATGGCGGACAAACCATGCCCGTCCAGTTGCTCAGCGACTGCGGCCACTGGTACCGGAAGGGAAACGGCATCCCGCACATCCGATGGGTGGTCTTGCGCCGACATGGCAAGGGTGACGAATTCTTCTACACCACCGATACCAACCTGGAACCCGCCCGCATCATCGAACGATTCGTCGGACGATGGAGCATCGAAGTAACCTTCGAAGAGACGCGGCGACATCTGCACATCCACCTCAACGAGATCTGGAGCAAAACAGCTGTAACACGCTTTGTACCCTGCCTCTTCGGCCTTTTCACCCTCAGCGTCGTCGCAATGTACCCGCGCATCAAAAGTGGCCAGCTCAAACCCGCCACAGACCCCTGGTACCGGAAAACCGAACTCACCTACGCCGATGTCATCACCGAACTGCGAGAGGAACTCCTGGTGCAAACCTATTTTTCGCACACCCAGTTCCGACGCGGGATGCCCAAAAATATCATCCAAAACCTCAAACTACTACTAAGACTCGCTTCTCATGCCGAATAAACGCACAAACCGAGCTCCGAAAGTGTCCCGTATTTTTATCACTCACAACTCTGACAACCGTTTGCACGGACTAAAGTCCGTGGCAAGTAAGGTTTGTTTTATCTTCCTTGTCAGCAGCCAGCGTTTGCCCCGACTTGCTCGTCAAGTCGGGATGATTTCAGCTTGGATCGTCCACGTTTGCCAAGCACTCCCTGGGCCTGTACAACGCAGATCAGCGCACCAGCATCACTTTCTGCGTCTGATCCATCTCACCCTGCACAATCGCACGGATGAAATACAGCCCGCTAGTGAGGTTGGATGCATCAAATGTCAACGAGTGAAGGCCAGCGGCATACTGACCAGTCGCAAGATCAGCTACCTGTTGACCACTCACGTTGTAGACAATCACGCTAAGAACCGCCGCATTGGGCAAATTGATTTGTAGCGTTGTCGTTGGGTTGAAAGGATTGGGATATACGTTGAATAACGAGTATTCGCTTGGAAAATCAGTGTCGAATTGCTCTTCCACGCCGACAACGAGCGGATTTTCCCACCAGGTAATGTCGTCAGCAAGGATTCCAGCGCCGAGCGCATCGACGTCACCATCACCATCTATGTCTGCTGCGAAAACACTTCTGGCGCCATAAAAGTTGCCGTCCACCGCATTTTCCAGCCAATTTGATCCATCACCGTCAACGTTTTCCCACCAGGTGATGTCATCAGCTCCAAATGCTGCGGTGAGTACGTCGGTATCTCCATCGCCGTCAATGTCCTGGGCGAAAACGCTATGAGCGCCGTCATAAAAGCCGCTCACTGAGTTTCCTGTCCAGGTCAGACCGTCGCCATCAACGTTTTCCCACCAGAAAATCTCTCCAACTTCGAACCCCGCGCCAAACAAGTCGATATCGCCGTCGCCATCCACATCTCCTGAGGAAACGCTGCAAGCTCCGTCAAAATCCGGGGCGACGATGTGTGCGTTCCAGTTCAAGCCGTTGCCGCCAACATTTTCCCACCAGGTGATGTCGTCGGCAAGGAAAGCGGCGCCTATGATGTCAATATCGCCGTCTCCGTCAACGTCGTCGGCAGAAACGTAGTACGCACCGTCAAAATCTCCATCCACCAGGTGTTCAGTCCAGGTCAGACCGTCACCATTCTCGTTTTCCCACCAGGTGATGTCGTCGGCGAGGAAAGCTGCGCCAATAATGTCGGTGTCACCGTCGGCATCGACGTCCGTGCCAAAAACACTGGCGGCGAAGTTGAAGCTGCCGTCCACCAAATGTTCGGCCCAGTTCAAACCGTCGCCATCAACGTTTTCCCACCAGGTTATGTCGTCAGCCTGTTCAGCCGCTCCCAGCACATCACAATCACCATCGCCATCAACGTCTATAGCGTATACACCGTTGGCCTGACTGAAAACGTCGTCAATAGTGTGTTCAACCCAGTTCAGTCCGTCACCATCCACATTTTCCCACCAGGTAATAGCGCTGTCATATCTGGCTGCGCCGAGCATGTCCATGTCGCCATCGCCATCCACATCAGCTGCGAATACACATCGGGCGCCATCAAAGTCGCCACCTGCAGTATGTTCGGTCCACTGCGCCATTGCCAGAACAGGCAACAGGAAGACCACTAGAATAATGAGAGCTTTTTGCATGTTGAAATCCTTCCTTTCGAAACTTCAGAAATATCGGATTAATTCTCCTCCCCCGAAAGATAATATAAAATAGCTTAGAAACCTCAATAATTAGTGAAACCCGTGTTATTGAGTCTCCAAGTGCTTGCTCAGCTGAATCCTTATGTAGTCCTCTCCTCTATAGTTGTCTATTGACAACATACATTTGTTTTCCTAGATTGTTGGTCGCAGGCTGACCTGGCCTGTCCTATTTTCCTGGTGGCATGATTCCCGCACGTTTCCCTCTCTCTCGCAACATCGATTAAACCACCCTCACACTCAGCGATTCTTCTTGGGGTACTCACCTCATTCACCCACCACAGCAGGAGATTAATCATGGTTCATTCCGTTCGAGTTGCCCGACTTCGGCAGATAGCGCTGATGATTTGCGCGATGTCGTTGACGGCTTCCCTCGCTTTCGCCGGAACCGGCAACCTACTCTATGTATTCCTGACACCCGCCCAGTGGGAAAACGTTGAACCTCTGACACAATGGGCGATTCCACGGTATTCTGTAGCTGGGGATACGTTATCCGTAAAACCACTTGAAGGTAGTTTGAGCGACACATTACGCGGCGAATTACAGGCGGCAAACGTTGACAGCTCGAATTATCTGAATCTGAATGACGCTCGCACACGAACAACAACCGCCGCCTGGCAGGAGGTGACGCCATGAAGCGTTCCTACTACTCTCGCCCTTACCACTACCTCGAGAACGATCCGTTCCTGCAGGTGCTGCAGGCGTTAGCTATCATTCTGGCCATCCTGATTTTAGCCGCCAGCCCGGCCAAATCCGCAACTCTGACCGTCAATCCTGAGATCACGGCCCTGTTGGCTTATGACAACTTGGATGAGTACGCGACATTGACCAGCCGCAACCCTGGTTCTGTTATCGGGGTGTGGACAGCTTGCGCTGGCGGTTTCCGAGCTTTGACTCGCTCCGGCTCCGAGCTCGCAGCAACTCTTGGAGGTGGATCATGGACTATTCGGGGCAGCGCGACAGGAGACACTGCCTATGGACGGGTGTATGACGGCGTCTCCGACTATGACCTGTTGGACGCTGCGACCTCTGACAGCACGGAGATGAAGGATGGCATCTGCTATGAAATTCTCTTTCGCAGCACCTCCGACGTGCTCGGTGGATTGGTCACCACCGGGAATATACACGGGATTTTCCTCCAGGACGGGCGTGTTCGTACTCGAATAAACGCTACTTACGTGCTCACCGATGGGGCTATGAACGAGTTCTCCGACGGCGACTGGCATCTGGCCCGAGTTTTCATCACCTCCGACTCTGTAATGTCAGTCGTCGATGGTAATGCGCCCATGAAGGTCGCACACTCGGAACCTCTTGTTGACGCAGTCTACGGGACAGCATTCGGATCCCGGCCCAGTGGAACCTATGTGATTGATGGCGCGATTCAATCGATTGCGGTGTTGGATTATTCCGGCATGGACCCCTGGGAGGTCGACCTCGACGGATACTGGGATGTGCTGGAAAAATATCTGGACGGCAGCTCGTCATTTGCCGGACCACAGGCCGCCCTCGATTATGCCGCAGCAAATTTGTCGGAGAGTGGACCGGTGACAGTTCAACTCCTCCCCGGTCGATATAAGCAACCGCTATCGATTGAGCTGGATGCTCTGACTTTGGTCGGTTTCGATAGCCCGCACCGTGTGATCATCGATGGCAGCGATTTCCCGGCGGGGCACAGCTTGCTGACACTGAACGACGCGCAGGATGTCACCATAAACAACCTCACGCTGGCTGACGGTCCTGTTGCCTTGTCCAGTCAGAATGAGTCCAGTGGAACAGCTCGTAATGTGGTGATTTCCGGGAACAACGTTGGGGTATTGAGCACCTCAAATACCTTGACCGACACCTTGAATTTGATCCACTGCACCTTGGATGCCAACAACATCGGGCTGTATGTGTATGCACCGGACGACGGTCGTATCTGGATTGCGAATAGCTGCATCAGCTGGACAGCGACGATGATTACCGCCGGATCTCCTGGTGCCTCGATTATTACAGTGGATGATATACTGGTCTGGAATAACGTTGACGATCTCCCGGGCAGTCATCTCGTCGCATGCCCTGGATATTCCAACCGTAATGCGCAATTCTATTGGCTTAACCCAACGTCCGCAGCGATCAACCGGGGTAATCCTCTTTATGGCTATGACACGAATGGCTCCCCGCCGGATCTCGGGGCATACTCGGGAACGACCAACAGGTCGTTGAACGGCAGATATTCGTCATGGTCACGGGCCAGATGGTCACGTTAGCTGGTCAGCAAACACTTCAACGCCGTGAGTTGTCACACAAACTTTGTGATAACTTTGCGGCATTTTTGTTGTTATTCCGAGTATTTGCCGCTACCTTTCAAGAGCAATAAACGGATACCCACTATGTTCCTGTCGTGGGCAATCCGCGTTTGACGAGCAAACACGGGCTTGTTTATTGGAGCTCATAGTTTCTTTCTTTCTCACCAGCTCACCAGCTCACCAGCTCACCAGCGCATCTCCTTAGTGAACAGTCGGGGCATTCCCATATGATGATTCCGAGCATTTCAGGTGTCGGACGTGTATCTTATGGCCTTCAGGTTGAACCGTTGACTGGTCATTGGTGCATGCATGGCGTTCCGAATCCTCATTTCAGACAGCGACTCCAATTCCGCAAGCGATCTCGTCGCGTTGTGTGCGGATGCTGGTGTGGATGCGGAAGTCTGTGCTGACGGAGATGAAGCCTGTTCCATTCTTGCTGATGGCGAATTTGACGCGCTGGTGACCGACGTTGTCCTGGATGGTGAGATCGGTGGCAAAGAGCTGGTGCAACGGGCATTGTCCGATTTTCCGGGATTGCATGTTTTCATCTGGACCGAACATGCCAACGTTAGTGATGCGTTCCATTTCGCACAACTCGGGGTTCGTGCCTATCAGATCAAAGGCGAGGATGACGAGGGCTTTGTCTCCTCGATAGTGGAAGCGATCCAGGATGATCGGATTGACTCCGATTTGTCTGCTGGGCTGCCGTTTCCACAATATAGCAGCCAGAACCTACAGACCGCGGAGGTATTCCACACCGCAGTCAACAAGATCGCGATGGCACCGACAACTGTGTTGATCACTGGCGAGTCGGGCACCGGCAAGGAACTGCTCGCGCGAACGATTCACGCCGCAAGCGCCCGAGCTGAACAACCGTTTGTAGCTGTCAACTGCGGGTCATTAGCTGAAAACCTGATCGAGAGTGAGCTGTTCGGTCATGAAAAGGGATCATTCACTGGGGCGGCGTCGCAGAGAATTGGCCGTTTCGAGGCAGCAGATGGCGGCACCTTCTTTCTCGACGAAGCCGGAGATTTGAGTCCCTCGATACAGGCGAAGTTGTTACGTGTCCTTCAGGAACGGGTGATCGAACGTATAGGCTCTAACGAGCCGATCTCGGTTGATGTTCGGATAATAGTTGCGACTAACAAGAACCTTAAGCAGTTGGTGGATCAGGGGCAGTATCGGGAAGACCTATATTATCGGTTAAGTGTGATCGAGCTGGAACTGCCGCCATTAAGAGATCGTCCAGAAGACATACCCGGCCTGGCGGTTTACTTCTTGCATAGATTCGGCAGACAGCTGGAACGTCCTCGCCTGGTTATGGCTCCGGCGGTTATGGGTGCATTGCAGGCTTATTCCTGGCCGGGAAATGTCCGTGAGCTGGCGAACGTAATCGAGCGGGCGATAGTGTTGTCCAGTGATGACCAGATTAAGGTGTCCGACCTATCGAAACCAGTTCAGGAGGTGGCGGAACAGCCGCTATCCTCTACAAAACTCCGTGACGCTCGTGAGGAGTTTGAAGCGGAGTTTATATTGCGCGCGTTGACACGTTTTGAGGGTAACGTGTCCCAGACCAGCCAAAATTTGGGTCTGGCGCGTAAAAACTTGCAAGAGAAGATTCGACGTTATAACATTGACGTTGAATCAATACGTGAAATATCGCGACGAAACAAAGGGGGACAGGTATCCGAAGATGCCTGATCCGTTGTGCTCATGAAGCATCGTGACTATCGAATGTTATTGCTCTGGCCCTTGATCACGGCATCGCTGGACTTCGCGGTGTTGACTGGCAGCTTCATGATTTCATATCAAATCCGCTTCTCTGACTGGTTTTACGAGCACGCTTTGCCCCTGCTTTTCCCAATAGCGACACCATTCGACATGTATGTGACCTCCGCCTATATCTGGGCGATCATCATCGTATTGTCGATGGCATTTTACGGCGTCTACAGGGTTTCATTTCGCATTTCCACCGCGCACGAAATAGCATTTACCCTCTACCGGTATTTCATCGGCTGGGGCATGTTGATGGGCCTGCTGTTCTTCTATCGCGAGCTCGAATATTCACGTCTGGTCGCAATGATATCGTTGTTCATCGGTGGCTTTGGTCTCGCACTGATCCGACTAGTGTTGAGTTTGATGCGCAGCAAGGTCTTCAGCACGAATCCACTACATCGAGCCTTGGTTGTCGGCCCGCTGGCTGACGTTATCACCAACCGTCTGGGGACGAGCAAACGCACTGGCGTTTCGGTTGTCGGACGAATAATCGCGCCGGAACGTGATGTCAAACGTTTGAAGAAATGCGTCGAAACTGACACCCCGGACATGGTAATTCTGGCCTATCCGTTCAGCGATTTCAACGTCGCCCGCGAAGTGATCCACCAGCTTGAAGGCAAACGCCTCATCTTCCTCTACGCTCCCGAACCGGAAGGGTTTGCGCCGGGGAAATTGGCGACTATCACCATCGCCGGTGTGCCGGTGATCCGTTTGCGTGAGGATCCGGTGGCTGGCTGGAATGGCCTTCTCAAACGCAGCTTTGACCTCGTTGCCGGTTCACTGTTGATTGTGCTGACCTCACCGATTCTGGCCACGTTGGCAATAGCGGTGAAACTTTCCAGCCCCGGTCCGGCGATATTCAAGCAGACCCGAGTTGGCCTGGACAATCGTCCCTTCACCATTTTCAAGTTCCGCTCCATGCGCACCGACGCCGAGGACAAAACGGGACCAGTGTGGGCCAAGCCGGGAGATGCTCGTACCACGAAGGTGGGCAAGTGGTTACGGCGCTGGTCATTTGACGAACTGCCGCAGTTATTCAACGTGATCCGTGGAGATATGAGCCTGGTCGGGCCACGCCCCGAACGTCCGGAATTCGTCGCCCAGTTTGAGGGTGAGGTGGCGCAGTATAATGAACGCCATCGTGTACGTGCGGGTATGACCGGCTGGTCGCAGGTGAACGGTCTACGTGGTCAGGCACCCATCGAACAGCGGACGAAATATGACGTGTACTATGTGGAGAACTGGTCGCTCGGCCTGGACCTCATGATTCTCGCCCGGACGCTGGTCGCTGTGATCGCGGGTAGGGATGCGTATTGATTTAGTCTGGAGTCTGAAGTCGAGAGAAACCTATTTACTTCGGACTTCAGTCCATGAGGACAGGCCCGTGTTTGCTTGTCAAACGCGGCTAATCCGCCAGCTTAGTCGACTGGATGCCCGCGCAGGACGTTCCCGGCGCGGATTATCTACCCTTGAATAGCATCTGAATCTCGTCTCAGGCTCTCTTTCCAGAAATATTTCTCTCCCTATTTGCTCATTTCACTTGACACTCTCCCCCCCCCCCCATTATGTCTGTATGTATTAGATGTACGCTCGCACTGCTTGGGGGTTCGTATGAAGAATGAACGTAATATCTGGCTTTTTACAAGTCGTTTTCCATCCGATAGAGCATCCACCTTCCCGACAGCACTCAGCAGAACTCAAACATCATCCCATATTCTCATAGGCCCACCTCGTCGAGGCGGGCGATTTCATCAATCGGAGGTGTATCATGAAACGAGTGATGGTATTTTCACTCACTGGGCTTCTTGTTCTTGCCCTCGTTGGACTGGTGATGGCTGAATCCTGGGATCTGCGTTGTGCGCCCGGTGAGGTGGAAGAAGATGACATCAGTGGAATCGTCGCTGGTCAACCCTCGTACAACGGGCTCAAACACAAAATCGAATGCCATGTCGATAACGGTATTTGGGATACGGCGCATGGCGGCTGGATTAATGATGGAATCACAGAGTTGTTCCGTCGTGAAGTAAGCCTCTATGATAACACAACTGATCTCGTGTATGACAGAATTACCTTGCCTCTTGCATTGACAAAACTTCTGCGTCACTTTTCACTCGGGTCATGGCTCAATCCTCCTGATGTTTTGTTCTGCGAAAAACAAAAACTAATCAGGAAAGCCATGGCCTGCTCTATGAAAAGCAGACTCACCTGAGACCGTCTTCGGCTACGCCTGCGACGGTCTCAGGTACCGCTTATACTTTTTGCACAATACTGAGGACGCAACCAAATATCCCACTGACTGGCTCAAACTTACGCATGTGAACAACGTCTTGATAAAGATAACAATAGGTGAAAAATCAGTGCTTTCGCCAGAAGGATTGATTGAGCTTGACGACAGCGATGTGGTTGTCATGGAGTTAAACACCTAGAATCGTTAATCGTACAAGAGCCATCAACGGCATTGCGAGGACGATTGCCAACGCGAAGATCCGCACGTTCGACATGGGTGGCAGCGCCACATCGCTGGAAGTGACCGACGAAGTTATCAGGAATATGTAGCCCGGGTTCGTGAACCCGGGGTGACTGGGGTTCCGAGTTTGGAGACGGGTTAACAAATGTATAGGGGACATTTGCTCCGTTAGATGTCCCCGGTTTTTGTAAGGACTCATTACCCTGCCAGCTCCAGCGTCTCAATAACCTCAATTGATCTGCGTTCTGTCAAATCCAGATATGCACCGGCGCTGTCAACTTCCAGGCGGAGAATGGGACGCGAGAATTCGGCGAGATTCATCCCGGCGACGATGGCCGTACGTCCGCCGGTGATCATTACCCGTGAACCGAGGGGATATGGAACGATGAGGTCGTTGAATATCTCCAGGATTTGCAGGTCTAGCTTGCCAACCATCGATATCCCATTCAGAAGCTCAAGAATCTTGTCGGGGTTCCAGGCAGGCTTGTAGGGGCGTTCGCTACGGAGCGCATCCCACATGTCTACAACGGTGACGATACGTGACAGGTCGTGGATTGCACTTCCCACCAAATTATCTGGATAACCCTTGCCATCAAGTGTTTCATGGTGTTGACGGGCAATACTCCACACAACTGCCGGAAGTTCATCCCGTTGGTTCAGAAGATCCCATCCCCACTCGGGATGACGACGGACAATGCCAAACTCTTCCCTGGTAAGCAGGCCATCTTTTTCGAGGATTTCTAGCGGGATACGCATCTTTCCGATATCGTGCAGCAAACCGCCGGTAGTGAGGTTGTTCAGTTCCTCGGTGGTCAATCCCAGACGGGTCCCTATAGCTAGAGAAATAGCGGTCACATTAACACTGTGCTGGAATGTATAGTTGCTGTAGTCACGGAGATCATGAACTGCAATAGCAAGATTTTTCGTCCCTTGAATCTGTTCCAGCATTTTTGTTCCCAGGGTTCGAATCTCAGCAGAATGATGATGGTTAAGGTTATGAAAATCCTGGTAGACTGTTTTTACAGTGTTGACTGCCTGTTCACGGAATTCTTTGCTCAAGAGGTCGCTTTGATAGGAATCACCAATTATTGGCGCAGGTTCATTGATGACGACTGTCTCAATCTGGAGCTTTTTCAGTTCCCGGATGTCAGCAATGGAAAGAGTTTTTCCTCTGGCGAACAGAGTTCGGCCACGCAGAAATACTGGCTCGCCAAGCACATCGTCAGCTTGAAGCTCTTCTGTTGGAGTGCGCTGGATTTCTGACATGAAGTGTGAGTGCATCCCCCTTTTAATGTCCCCGCCCAAAAATGACTCTTTGAATTGGATTGCGCAAGCGTTTGGAGCGGGAAGGTGAGCTCTTTGATACCACGGCAGATATTTATTCATCTCCCACGACTTTTAATCATGAAGCGAAGAGTATGATAAGAATGCCCCTGCTCGCCCACGTTTCCATGGTTCACAGGGGCTAGTATTCTGACTGCGGACTGCTTGCTGAAGAGAATAGTGTGAATATTAAGAACCAGTCAGTAACCTTCAACCAACAGCTCGAATTCTATCCTACTTCATCAGTAAAATTTTCTGCACCGCGTTCAACTCGCCTGGAACCGTCGCCTGCACGAGATACACCCCACTCGCCAGCGACGAACCATCAAATGTGAACTGATGTGTCCCGGCTGCGATTAGACCGTTCGCCAATTCCGCCACCCGCTGCCCTAGCGTGTTAAACACTGCAACTGTCAATTCAGCAGACTGCGGCAACGATACAGTAATGGTGGTTGTCGGGTTGAACGGATTCGGATAAGCCAATCCGACAGCAAACTCACTCGGCAGGTTTGATGAAACATCTTTAACATCAGTAACGCCAAGCAGATAAACTGTTATCTCCTGGCCATTAGTTCCGTAGAGGTATGGCCAATCTAATGCCAACTTTCTATCTGTAGCTTCTGGTATTTGGGAGATTAACTCAGGATCAGAGGGGTTGCTCACATCGTACAGATTCAATCCTTCAAACGAATAGATCATTAAATTACCATGCTGCACCATTTCTTGCGGATTTGCGGTCCCTTGACGTACGTCGCTTAATGCAGTTATTGGATAAAGTGGATCAGAAATATCACGTACTGTCACGTCCCCGATTTCATTTTCATAATAGACATATTTCTGCGAGAAATAGTGGAGATTATTAGAAACGGTTAGCCCTTGAGCTCTAAAATAAGTATCCCAGAGCGGCCCGTACCATTCTTTCAACAGATAGGGGGTGTTTTCAGTCCAATCAAGAGCAAACAGTTTTGATATCGTGAAACCCCAATTATATTGACCACGACCTGTAACATTAACAATTGTCATAAATCGATTATTCTTATCAACTTCAATATAATCACCCATATCGCTTATTATATCCAGAAGAACGACATTCTGCAAATCACTGATATCATATATATATAGTCTCTCTTGGATTGTATCGACTGTGCCATATAATATGCCACCGCTAACAGCAATATTGAAGAAATGAACATTTAGCGGACTTGTACTAATCCATTGTGGGTGAATCGGATCACTTAGATCAAAATATTTAATCCCGCTATCGCATAATACGATCATCATATCATCTGATATCGTTACAAAATAGTTTTCACCATCTAATTGCTGACACACACCAGAATATATTGGATCATCCTGCTGTGATACATCTATGATATGAATATCATTAAGATAAATTCCTGCGTATTCTGGAATATATAATGCAGCTCCTTGCGCATATAAACGGTCAGCATTGATAGCAGGAACTAGTTGCATTTGAGCTATTTCCGTTATTGTCCAGTCACGTTGATCAGCAATACTTGATGTTGGAATAGTTACTCTCCAACCTGAATCGACCTGAAGTGGGTGTGAGGCACACGAATGCTCTGATGTATTTGACACGCTGGGATGCGCTTTATGTATTTCCAGCCACGCATTCACACCGGGTTGCCCTGTCATGGAGAAAGCACTAAAATTGTTGCCAAGAGCATAAAGAACGTCTCCATAAACCGTGATATTTTCAAGTGTAGAATCTGGATAAATGAACAAATTATATGGTTCAAATGGATCTGAGATATCCTTAATGAAAAGAATATCGTTTTGTGATGCAATTAAAGTAGATTCATATAATCCAATAGATGATGATGTTTGAATTTCAAAGACGTATCCAAAATCAAGTGTTGATTGTTCTGTGAATTGATTATCATCAAATGAAGCCAAAACAACGGAAAACTCTGTTATATATTCATCTTGATTATATATATAAATGTTATGAACAATAGAAAACACTATCTGGTTTTCATTCATCTCGTAGTCAGAACAGAAACTTACGTATTCGTAATCACTTGACAGCTCAAGCGATATATCGTCAAGCCGGGTGGGGTGAGTGGGCTCAATCAGGTCATAGGCGACCGCACCATATTTCTGGTCAATAAGAAACAATGTGCTGTCTTGAATCTTGACTTGCGAAGCTAATCCAGCAAATTCTCCATGCCTGATCATTTGATAGTCAACAATCAGTGGATTCATGTGATCATTTACGTTAACCGTTACCAATCCGGAGTAATCGCAGGCGACATATGCGTAGCCATCCCGCAACATGACATCCTTCGATTCGCCAGGCATATGGAAAGTTCTGGTCCAGATTATGTTATCAGGATCGCTTATATCGAAGAGGTGAATACCTTCCTTGCCTGCAGCAATGACAAGTAAATCGTTGTCGGCGTCCAAGCCAAATGCTGGATTTTCCAGCTGTGCGACGACCGAACCACCATCATCTGTTGATAGATCGAGCCGGTATAGGTTCCTGGAATTATAGGTTCCACCTATCCCCCAAGCGTAATTTCCGGAGATGACGTACTCTGCGACTTGAAAATTTTCCCACTCCTGGATGAGAACAGGTTCAACCTGGGCGAAAATGAGCGTGGTGGGAAATAAAGTGACGGAAAACAGAATCAGTGCTTTTCGGATCCAGTGCATGGCTTCCTCCCGATAGGTGTGGAACCTCGTCGCGCTATGACAATATAGCAAATATCAGGCCATATCTTCAAATTATATTCACCCTTAGGGTAATCGTTTCATATATGGGTATTCTACGTTTGAAGGTCAAACAACAATTAATCGAGAGATATATGAAACACGCATTATTGTGTGGTCATCGCGCATGGCATGCAGACAAGCACTCATCGCTGCCTGACCCGTAGCCGTTCCAGACTGCTGACAAAGTCAACGAATGCTTTTCCAGCGTTGGAATACGACGTGTGTCATTCTGAATTTCGCAAAGCGAAATGAAGAAGATCGTGCTTTTCCAACGGTTTATAAGTTCGATCTTTTTCAGCCGTCAAACTGACGACGGCTTCAAAATGACACCCTGTGACCAATACAGGGGTTTGTCAACACACTGCATCGTGATTATCTTGACGTTTGGGAGTTTGCAGGTGAAGCCCGCAACCTTCCGGGAACATTTTGAACCAGATCCATCTTACCAAGAACTATCGCCCGAACTAATTACAGACCACTCTCCAGACCCTAAGCGTCTCGCGGGCACGGTTAGTCCTAGAACAGCTCATCTAGGCAAAGTAGAACGGCCTGCGTGTTGTATATTCCCCCATGTTCATGAACCCGATCCTCGAACGGCACAAAGGTGAACTCGACAAATGCGTGACCTGCGCGATTTGCCAGCCGGTGTGTCCCACATTTCAACTCTCCGGCCTGGAGAAGCTGAGCCCGCGAGGACGGATCGTGCTGCTGCGTCGCATTGTCAACGGTGACATTGATCCATCTATCATCGCCGATGACACCTACAACTATTGCACCCTCTGCTATGCCTGCCAAAGCGCCTGCCCGGCTGGTGTGAAGACGGATCTGCTGTTCATCGGAGCACGTCAGGAGATCGCCGCCGCCAAGGGTTTGCCAAAGGTGAAGAAGAAGGTGTTCGAGATGCTGGAATCGCCTGAACGGGTGAACAAAGCGGTGCGTATGGGGTCAATTGCCCAGAAGACTTTAGGATCGGCGACTGTCAACCGACTGGCTGGTGGGATGAACGTCCCGAAGCTGCGCGGCAAAGCGATATTGAAGGAGTTGCCGGACGTTATCGAACCTGAGGGCGGCAAGGTTCGGGCGACGGTCGCCTTTTTCGTCGGCTGCATGAGCAACTATGTGGATGCCCGGGCAGCGTATGCCAGCCTCGAAGTTCTGCGACGTTTCGGCGCCCGTATCATCATCCCCAAGCAGCAGGTTTGTTGTGGTGCACCTGCTTTCAACAACGGTGACTTTGCCACCGCCGAATCCCTGGCTGCGACCAACCTGGCATTGTTCGAAGATGCGGAAATCGACGCGGTCATTTCGCCGGACGCAACTTGCAGCGGCGCTTTCAGGCACGAGATCCCGGAGCTGGTCTGGGACAATGACGAACTCGCAGTCAGTGCGCAGTTGGTTGCTAAGAAGACGATGGACTGGGCGGAATTTGTGCTGACCCGGCTCGACCCGCGTTTTCCGCCGACCCGTGAGCCTAAGGTTACGGTCACCATCCACGATTCCTGTCATCTCGCGCACACTCAGAAAACTCACAGATCGGTCCATGACCTGCTGGCGATGTTACCGAATGTGGAGATTATACCATTGCCGGATTCCACGATATGCTGCGGATTTGGCGGCTCGTTCTCCGCGATGTATCCGGAAGACGCCGCCACCTGGGCGGGACGTAAACTGGACACAATCGGCAACACTTCTGCCGAAATTGGGATCGTTTCCAGTCCGGGCTGTCTGAATCACTTGGACATGGTTCGTTCGGACCGTCGCGAAATAAACTATCGTTTGATGCATCCCGCCGAACTCATCTGTGAACGTTACGGCTGGACTCCTGGTTGGTAAAGGAAGGCAGTGATTCAGATTATAATGGCACCCCCTCCAGCAAATAATTCTATCAACTATCTTGCATACTTCGGGTATTCGCTCTACATTTGGCGAATTCTATTATGTATGAAGTATCAATGAGGTTGCATTCTGATATAGTGCTCCCTCTATGAGCTGTATCACACACCCGAAAAACTGACAGTTGTAGGTTTGCTGGAACATACAAAAAGTATAGCCCGCAATTAAGGGGCGTGAAGCTACCTGGCAGGTGATCTGCACAGGTATGCTGATAAAGAGGCTGGAAAACGGAGGTTGGGATGAAGATGTTGACGAGAGGGGCAGTACTTCTGGTATTGCTCATGAGCTTGATGATGGCGTTTGTTGCCTGTAACAACGAAGACGATCCTGCTGGTCCAGGCGGTTCAGATCCCGTGGATGCACCGTTCGATAACGTGATTGTTCAGGGCGTTGTTGATCTACCGGTAGGGGTTGATGTTCCCTTAGATCAGATGACAGTGGTATCCTTCGCCGATGAGGCGGGTGTTGGTGCTGCAGGCGCATTTGAAATTGATATCGTTGAACAACCTCAGGGTCCGATCATGCTCTTCCTGACCCAGGCTGGAAACGCATTTCCAGTGCTGATTGGCCTACTGGAAGACGCAAATGGCGATGTTGAGTTCAGCGTGGAAACAACAGTTGTCGCGCTGTCCCTACTCAACCCGAACCTGTTCGGAACCACCATTGCCGAACGTGAAGCCTACATAGTTGCCTTGCGCGCGAATCCTGACTTCCAGACTGTGGTGGATGATCTCACCGCAGACTTCGTTGACTTGGGTGTCAACGCTTTGAGTATTGATGAAAACCCTGCTTTCTATCAGGCTCTTGCCGGATTGATGCAGAGCACGATGATGAGCATGGGTCAGGCTGGCCCTCCAGAAGCGGATGAACTCCTTCCACCGCCGTCCCTCTCAGGCACCGGTGGCGTAATGCAGGTGATGAACCCAACTTTTGCTTACTACGGTGTCGGCATTTATCGTGACAACGTGACTTGGGAAAGCACTCACACGGCAGATCGTCGCAATGAACAGATTGAGACTTGGGGTTGGCCTCCAACGATGATGGCTGGCGATGGTATAACCGACATCCCACTAGCGGACGGCGACTACCTGATCCATCTCAACCGTGGTCCGGACTTTTCCAAAATGACAGACTGGGATGATCCAGCCGGTCGCGCCACACTGCTCAACAGCGCCAATATCATCCTCTCGATCATGGACCTGATCGTCGGTCAGCTTCCTGTTTACCCGGCTGATACCGATTTGGATGGTTACCTGACGGTGAATCAATCCCAATTGGCCGCTGTCGCTCTCGCCGTCTCACAGATGGATGAGAATGCCACCTTGTTGGCATATCTCGGCATTGTGAACGCCAACGCTGGCAATGTCGCTGGATGGTTGTGGCAGGATGCCGAGTCTGTGGCTGCACAGATATATCTTCAGGCCGCCTCGAGTATGATGCAGGACATGGTGTATGTATTCCAGCTCCTTTCTTATCAGGATGCCACCGGCCCGTTCGTATATGATCTCGTCAATACTGTGGATCAGGTGAATTACTACATCACCGTAGCAGGTGGTGAGATCACTGAGCAGATCACCGATGAGCCGCCAGTTGCTGCTTTCACTGTGAATCCGCCTGCGGGCATCATCGAGACCGAGTTCACTTTCGATGCCAGCTCAACGGTAGATGAAATTGATCCGCTGGAAGATCTGTTATTCCGTTGGGACTTCAACGGTGACGGTGTCTTTGATACAGGCTGGTCCAGCGATCCGATGGCAACCCATACCTACACCGAAACTGGTGCCTGGGATGTCGTGATGGAAGCGAAGGACACGAGCAATCTGGTGGGTGTTGCTGGTGGTATTGTCAACGTCGGCGGTGGTGCTGGAACTGCAACGCACGTCAAGTATTTCATGGACACATTGCCGTGGCACAGGGAAAATAATCCCAACGAGGCATTGTTTGTTGTCTTGGATCTATTGGGCTTCACTGAAGGGACAGGTCCAAACACATACGAAGTCATTCCATCGACTGAGATGGGAACGGCGGTCATTACACCAGGCGAGGACTTGGTGATTATCGCCAACGATCAGGAAACATCATTCTACGTTAACTACGCAGCAAACATGGCCCGTTTCAACAACTTCGTCTACATGGGCGGATCCATGTTCTGGGAAGCTTGTGACGGAGGTTGGAGTAGTGGCAGCATGGCAGAAGCTGGAGTTGTCCTGCCTGGTAGCGTCTATCCGGACTACAGCTTACAGAATTACAACTACGTTACCAACTCGCTATTACCTCTGGTAGCTGGTTTGCCAGAAACATTGCAGCACAGCTATGCAAGCCACGAAGCATTCATCAACCTGCCTTTAGGTACGACGATCTACACTACGGACGCTCGTGAGCTCTCAACGTTGATCGAGTATAGTCTGGGTGGAGGTTGGGTGCTGGTAACAGGTCAACCATTAGAGCACCAGTACACGCATCCCGATGGTGTGCTGGATATGGAAACAATGCTGCCGCGTATCGTGGCCTACTTCCTCGGTGTCGAGCTGCCGGAAGAATCGACTAACCTATGCCCGAATCCGCAGCCGTCTACTCGTTCCAGCTCAGGCGAATTGCTGACGAAGTAGAGCTGAAGCAAACCTCTGAACAGTATCCAAGCCCGGCCAGATGGCCGGGCTTTTTATACACTGGACTGGCTTTCTTGGCTTATCGTTAAACTTTCGGTTTACATATATGGCTATGCAATTCTAAAGTTCCACTTGCGATTTGCATAAACGTTGTGCTATTCCGAGATAATACTTTCGATTTGTGGAAAGACGTTCCTGCGCTATTGACTTTCCACTTGCTTCAATTCACAGAGAGGGTTATGGATTGCATTTTGATCTCCGGAGCGGAATGTTGATAAACTGACAGTTTGTGAAATTCTCCTCTTGACCTGCGCACCTGTTTATACGCATAGTATATTCTCCCCGGAGAATTATTGCGCTGATGCTCCTACAGCCCCGTCAATCATGTCTCGGAAAGGAAGAACGAGATGGAACAAACTGACATGTTCCTGACAGAAGAACAGCTAATGCTTCGACAGATGGTCCGTGATTTTGCTGACAACGAGGTCGCTCCTCTAGCAGAAAAGATTGACGCTGAGGAACGCTTCCCGACTGAGACCGTCGAAAAGATGGCGGAACTGGGATTGCTGGGAATCTGCTACGATGAGAAGTATGAGGGCGCAGGGATGGACAGTCTATCCTACATCATCGCAGTCGAAGAGTTGAGCAGGGTCTGTGCATCTACCGGTATCACGTTGGCGGCTCATATTTCGCTGGGAATAGCCCCTATCTACTTGTTTGGCAGTGAAGAACAGAAGCAGAAATATCTGCCTCCACTTTGCTCTGGGGCACACCTTGGAGCATTCGGCCTGACCGAACCAAATGCCGGATCAGACGCTGGCGGTACTGAAACCACCGCGGTTCTGGATGGCGACGAGTGGGTTCTCAACGGTTCTAAAATCTTCATAACAAACGGAACTTACGCTGGGACCATCGTCAGCACTGCTATCACCGAAAAAGGTGTTGGTACACACGGGATCAGCAATTTCATCATCGAATCAGACACCCCAGGCTACCGGGTTGGCAAGAAGGAACGTAAACTCGGCATCCGTGGCAGCGACACTGTCATGCTGCATTTTGAAGATTGCCGCATTCCAAAGGAGAATATCCTTGGGAAACCGGGTGAAGGTTTCAAGCAATTCATGATCACCCTGGATGGTGGCCGGATCAGTATTGGGGCAATGGCTTTGGGTATTGCGCAGGGTGCGATGGAGAGAGCTGTCAAGTATAGCCAGGAACGCTACCAGTTCGGCAAGCCAATCGCGGCTTTCCAGGCAATTCAACATAAGCTGGCCGACATGGCCACCGAAATCGAGGCCGCGCGTCACCTGGTTTATCATGCCGCCCGTCTCAAGGACAAGGGCATGAAGTTCAGCACTCAGTCGGCGATGGCAAAGTTGTTCGCCAGCGAGGTCGCCACCCGTGTCTGCAACCAAGCCATACAGGTTCATGGTGGATATGGTTACGTGCGTGAATATCAGGTCGAACGTATGTTCCGTGACGCAAAACTGACCGAAATCGGAGAGGGTACCAGCGAGATTCAACGTTTGGTTATCGCCCGTTCGCTGATGGACAGCGCTCCACGGTAAGCATCTGGAACCAGATTAGAAACCCTTATCTTTTGCAATATCCCCTGTTTACTATCGTAGACAGGGATTTTTCTGTGTGCCGGGCATGATGTACATCTAATGGGGTGCAAGTCCCCTGTGGGCCTTGATGACAGGAACCAGTAGCCAATGGCAAGGGCGTCGTCGCGAGGCGGGGTCCGGAGGAAGCCGGAGGCGGAGGTTGGACTCGACGAACAGAAATCGGATATAAGGCCGGTGCAGCGGGGTAATCTGGCATCGGACAGAGGACGAGCCTTGACGCAGTACCTGATGGAGCAGGTGTGCGCACCGTCGAACTTGAACCGTGCGTACAAACGGGTGAAGGCCAACAAGGGGTCGGCGGGTGTTGACGGGATGACCGTCCGTGAGCTCGGCGACTGGCTTGGCACCCACAAGGACGTGCTGATCGCTTCGCTGCTGGATGGCAGCTATCGTCCCCAATCGGTCCGCGGGGTTCAGATCCCGAAGCCGGGTGGGAAAGGGATGCGTCAGTTGGGCATCCCGACGGTGGTGGACCGTGTGGTTCAGCAAGCGATCCTTCAGGTTCTTAATCCATTGTTTGACCCGACGTTTTCGGACTCCAGCTTCGGCTTTCGTCCGAAACGCGGGGCGCACACGGCGTTGAAGCAGGCAAGTCGATACGTGGCGGAAGGCCATGTCATCGTGGTGGACATGGACCTGGCGAAGTTTTTCGACCGGGTGAACCATGACATCCTGATGGCGCGTCTTGCGAAACGAATCGGCGACAAACGTCTGCTGTGTATCATTCGGCGCTTTCTCCAGGCTGGTTTGATGCAGAATGGGGTGTGTGTGCGACGACAGGAGGGAACGCCGCAGGGTGGTCCTCTGTCTCCACTTCTGGCGAATCTGTTGCTTGACGATCTGGACAAGGAGCTGGAACGGCGCGGTCACAAGTTCTGCCGATACGCCGACGACTGCAATATTTACGTGCGCAGTCAGGTTGCGGGGGAGCGGTTATCCAGTTAACTCAGCTATGATACATGCCCCTGTGACCCGCCGTCTTTTTGGCGGTTCGCAGGGATCATCCAACGACAGTACTGAGTTCTGAGAAATCAGTCAGGCACCTTGTAACTTGCGGATCAACCCTGTTATCGCCTGCGGCGGTAACAGGGGCATATTCATCGTCGGATAATCCACGACATAAATGTCGTGGGCATGACACCACCTCAGTTGAGTTAACTGGATAACCGGATGCTTGCAAGTGCGGCTGGCCCAACGGTCTGACCATTGATGATCCCGACTTGACTAGCAAGTCGGGGCAGACAATCCCGAATCCCGAATATATCAATGCGCTTCCAGCCAGTTTTTGCCATAACCGGCGTCCGCGACAATCGGCACCTTCAAAGTCATCGCAGATTCCATCCGCTGCTTTATCCAGCTTATGGAATCCTCTTCCTCTCCTTCAGGTACCTCAAATATCAGTTCATCATGTACTTGTAACAACATCGAATATGGTAACTGTTCCCGATCAATGTCAGCGTCCAGCTTCAACATCGCCAGCTTGATCAAGTCCGCAGCAGAACCCTGCACCGCGGATGCAATCGCCATACGTTCACCGGACTGCACCAAGTTGCGGTTGGAGGACTGCAACTCGGGAAGTGGGCGACGCCGTCCCAGAACCGTTTTCACCATTCCAGTCTTGCGGGAGTCCTCGAGCAGATGGTCTATGTAACGTTTCACGCCCGGAAACGCGCCGAAATATCCTTCAATAAACTCACGGGCTTCCTGTATTGAAATACCCATCCGCTGTGATAATCCAAACTCACGCATTCCGAACAACACACCGTAGTTCACCTGCTTCACACCGCTGCGTTGTTCCTTGGTAACCTCTTCCGGTTTCACATTGAAAATCTTGGCGGCAGTTGAAATGTGAATGTCTTCACCCTGCTGAAAGGCTTCTATCAACGCCTCATCTCCACTCAGATGAGCCATCATCCGCAACTCGATCTGGCTGTAATCTATGGACACCAGCGAGTGTCCGTCTTCCGGAATGAAGGCCTTGCGAATCTCAGCCCCACGCTCCGTTCGGATCGGAATGTTTTGCAAATTGGGATTGGCGGAAGCCAGCCGACCGGTCGCGGCAACTGTCTGGAGGTAACTGGTGTGCACACGCCCCGTATCCGGGTTCACCAGCTCAGGGAGGGCATTCACATAGGTGCCGAGCAGCTTGTTCAGCTCACGATGCTCGAGGATCCGATTCGGCAACAGATGCAGTGGAGCCAGACGTTCGAGTACCGATTGATCCGTCGAAAAACCTGTCTTGGTCTTGCGCGAAACAGAGGTCGGCAATTCCAATTTTTCAAATAGAATGTGCTGCAATTGCTTGGGACTGGACAGGTTGAACTCCATCCCCGCCAGTTCATGACATTCTTTCTCCAGTTCCTTCGCACGTTGAGTTAGATCCACACTGATTGTCTTGAGGAAATCCACATCCAGACGAATCCCCCTCTGTTCCATCTTCATCAAGACGTGCGATAGCGGAAGCTCAACCTCGTATAGTAAATCTTCCAGATCCAGGTTCTTGATTTTCTCCTCTATCACTCCGGCGAGACGGAAAGTGACATCCGCATCCTCGCAGGCATATTGGGTGATCTGCTGGAGTGGAACCATGTCCATGCTGATCTTCGACTTGCCCGTCCCTATCAGCTCCTTGGTCTCGATTTTCTTGATCTGCAAGTAATTCATTGCCAGCGCATCCAGCCCGTGACTGCGCTGGTGAGGGTTGATCAGGTAGTCCGCGATCATCGGGTCGAAACTCAACGGACCAACCTCCACCCCGTATCGCCGCAAAATCAGGAAGTCATATTTAGCATGCTGACCGATTTTATCCGGACCACCCTCCAACACTGGCCGCATGATCTCCAAGATCTGATCCGCAGCATCTTTCATCTCTTCAGCGGAGCGACCATGCTCCCAGGGAGGCGCTTCGCCATCAAACTGGAAATGATTTATCGGTATGTAGAAAGCTTCACCAGCCTTCAGGCTCACGCTGATCCCGACCAGCTCAGCTCGCATCGGATCGACCGAAGTCGTCTCCGTATCAAAAGCAAAACGTGGAGCAGCACTCAAGCGTTTGACGAGTTTGTCCAAGTCCTTCTGGGTAGTAACCGATTTATACACCACCTTGACAGCTTCCGCACCCATGACGGCGGGCTGGTCATCGAGATACTTGAACAGGTTGCGGAATTCCAGCTCGGCGAACAGGTCATGAACCTTCTTACTGGTCCACGGACCATATGACAACTCAGAGGGATCGCATTCGTAGGGAGCTTCCAGACGGATGGTGACCAGGTTCTTCGAGATCAACACATTTTCCCGCTGCTCACGAATGTGCTCACCCATCTTACCCTTGATCTCATCAGCGTGATTGAGAACTCCCTCCGCAGTGCCATATTCCTTCACCAGCTTGATGGCGGTCTTCATCCCCACGCCCTGTACGCCGGGCACGTTGTCCGACTTGTCACCCGCCAGCGCCAGAACGTCGATCACCTGATGCGGTGGTACACCAAAGACTTCTTCCACACCTTTTGGATCAATGAGAACGGCGTTGTCAAGCCCCTTTTTGGTATCGTAGAAGGTAACCTGGTCATTTACCAGCTGATAATAATCCTTGTCCCCAGTCACCAGAAAAACATCCATCCCCTGTTTCGCAGCACGTACACTGACCGTTCCCACCAGGTCATCCGCCTCATAACCGGGCAGAATCAACTTCGGTAGCTTCAACGCTTCGATGACTTGATCCAAACGAGGCAGTTGAGCGACCAGCTCCTCAGGCATCTTTTCGCGTGTTGCCTTGTAATCACTGTACAAATGGTGACGGAAGGTGGGCTTGGCGGTATCGTAGACAACGGCGAGTAGATCAGGTTTCTCACGGGCGATCAGTGCCATCAAGGTGTTGGTAAAGCCGAAGACCGCCGACACATTCTCGCCCTTGGAAGTGTAGAGCGGATTGCGCACGAATGCGAAGTGGGCGCGATATATCTGAGCCATCGCATCAATGAGAAAGAGGCGCTTTGCGGCCATGAGGGTTTCCTGGTCAGTCAGGTTGTTACAGTGTGGAGACGTGGTTCAGCTGATAGAACGCCACGCATATTCTTCAAGATAGCCGCGCGCTGACAAGCAGGCAACTCGCTTGAACTTATAACCCAGTGATTCTGGATCATGGTACCTATCACCTGACACGTCTCCAGGAGGTCAGTCATTCCGCTGGGAAAATTTCTGTTCCCGTCTATATTTAGCGATGCTCAAAATTCATGTCACGCACCTCTAACCTGACTAACTCCCCATGGCTACAATCCGAGGCATTCAACACGTTTTTCTGGACATCGATGGTGTACTGATGCTTGGCGATCTCCCTATCCCGGGCGGAACTGCAACAGTTAACAAACTGGAATCGCTCGGTATCGGAGTCACCTACGTCACAAACACGACTCGCAAACCACGTCGTAAACTTCAAGAACAACTGCAAAAACTCGGCTTCCACCTCACAGACAACGACATCATCTGCCCTGCGATTATCGCACGAGAAAAAATCATGCGGATGAAACGTTCGTCAGCAGCGCTGTTCGTTAATGACGGCGTCATGGAAGATTTTGAGGGTCTGCGGGTTCAACGAAGAGATGTAGGTTCGGTCGTGATGGGAGATCTGGGTGACAAGTTCACACCGGAAATCCTTGATGAGATCTTCCGACTCACATTCTCCGGCGCCAATCTCATCGCATTGCAAAAGAATCGCTTCTGGCGTGACCAGGGAGGCCTGCGTCTTGATCTAGGCCCGTATGTCGCGGCGATAGAATATGCAACGGGTCGGCGAGCCGAAATCGTAGGCAAACCATCTCCCGGATATTTCCGGGGATTGCTCGAACGCCAACAGGTTCGTCCTGAGACCACACTCATGGTTGGCGATGATATCGAAGCCGACGTTCACGGTGCCCAACGGCTGGGAATCAAGACCGTCCTGGTTAAGACCGGTAAGTACGATTTCGACTTCATTAAACGTACTACGATCAAACCGGACGCTGTCATCCCCTCAATCGCTGATCTGCCAGCAGCACTTGGGATCGAGGCTTAATCCGAAAATCTACCTCAGTGTTGAGAGTTCAATAGAAACGCCCCATTATACAGGGGCGTTTTTCATGCTCTTGTCGAAAAGAGCCACACATCGTCGATGGATCTCATCCAATTTTGATCCAAACAGGCCAGCATGCGACTCTTCCGGGAAAAACAACAATTCAGTGTTCTCCGGTCTGGAATCATATATACGTTGGACACATGATGGCATTATGGTAACATCCTTACCGCCATGGATCAGCAACACCGGAATGTCCACACTGGCAATAGCCTCCATCGCGTTCGACTCGAAGAGATTCACTCCCGCAACCTTGCCAGCTTTGTGCATTGCCAGATCTATCGCCCGACCAGATACCAGCCAGGCCAGATGTGGATTATATCGCTTCACAGAGACCGGGAGAATTCCACGAAAATGATCAGGTGCGGACGCGACCACTGCCGCACGGATTCGAGAGATCGGAAGAGCGTCGTGTAGGGAAAGAGTGTAGATCTCGGTGGTCGCCGTATCATTAAAAAAAAAAAAAATACCACAAACA